>RPQV01000637.1 GCA_003818595.1 Calditrichota bacterium | reverse complement strand
TGAAGGGCGGCACTTCATTTATGGAAGATTATACCTACCATTTGGATCCGCGAGGGATGAAGGTTCTGGGTGCACATATGCTCGAAGTCTGCGCTTCCATTGCTGAGAGCAATCCATCGTTGGAAATTCATCATCTGGGTATCGGAGGCAAGGCTGATCCGGCGCGGCTGGTGTTCAATGTGCCGACGGGTGAGGCTATAAACGCCTCTATCATTGATTTGGGGAACCGCTTCCGGCTGTTGCTGAATGATGTGAAGGTTGTGGTGCCTGATGCGGCACTGCCGAATTTGCCGGTTGCCCGTGTGGTTTGGATGCCCAAGCCCAATCTGCCTGTTGCAGCTGCCGCATGGATTCTCGCCGGCGGTGCACACCATACCGGATTCAGTATGGCGATCACCGCGGAACATATGGAGGATTTTGCTGAAATGGCCGGAATAGAATGCGTGCGCATCCATGATAAAACTGAAATCACTGAATTCAAGAAGGAATTGCGTTGGAATGAAGTCTATTACCTGTTGAACAAAGCATTGAAATAGACATTTTTCAGCCCTTCTTCTGATTTGGTATCGCTATGCGTCCAAGATGCATGATGATGTTGTTCACGTTGGATTGAGCGGAGTCGAGATTGATTGAGAGCAGGATCCTTCGACTCCGCTGCATACGCCTATCTGCGCAGTTATTAGCTTCTATTGCAGGTCATATTTGATGCCTGCAGTTAAGCGGATATTGTAATACTCCTGCTGCAATGTTCTTTCAGAAATCCCGGCATAATAACGCAGAGGCTGATTCAGAAGATTGTTGACTTCGAGGTAAAATCGAAGGTTGGGGTGCATTACGTATGAACCATTGATATCCAAATAGGTTACTTGATCATAATATCGTTCCAGCCCGGGTGTTAAATCGACTTCATCAGGATCGATATAGGGGCTTGTATAATTAAAAGAGATGCCACAGTTGATTTTCTTGCTTTGCCAGTATACGTTGATATTTAAAATATCAGCAGAGGAACCCGGCAGGCTGATCTGCCGGTCTCCAAATTCTGGATTTTCTGTTCGAGAGGTAGTATGGGTGTAATTGAGGTAGATGCTCAGGTTGGATAGAATTCCAGGGAGGAAGGTCAACTGGCGTTGAAAAGACGTTTCAAGACCGATCAGGTTCGCTTTTGCACCATTGCGAGGCTGGAAATATTCATCATAGGTATTCCCACTCACGGGATCACGATAATCGTTGGCGTTAAAGACGTAAATGAAATTGGTGATATCCTTATAGAATAATCCGGCGGAGAGGAGGCCGATTGCGGCTAAATACTTTTCTGCTGAGCAATCGAGATTCATGGATGTTGTCGGTAACAAGCCGGGATTGCCTTCGGTCAGTTCCTCGTCGTTTTTATTGATTTCGCGATAGGGGACCATGCTGTAAAAATTGGGGCGAGCGAGAGTATTACTATAGGCAAAACGTAAAATGGTGTTGTCATCCCAATCATATTTGAATTGGAGTCCAGGTAAAATATTTTTATACGTTGCCGTACCCGTCTGGGGAGTGACAATGTGATCATTCTCGTTGTATTGATGGCCGTGATTTTTCACTTTGGTCTGTTCGATCCGCACTCCTGCCTTCATTTTGAGTTTTTTACCCAAATTTTGTTCCAGCAGCACATAAGCAGCGGAAATGCCTTCATCGACAGTATAGTTTAATGAGGCGTATTGCGATGGGATGTCTTTACGTTCAAAACGGCTGCCATCGTCAAAGTTCAGACCGCCGATAAAGTCAGGTTTTGTATATAATCCCGCCTGATACGCTCCGGCGAGAAAATCGGATTTGGTGGCATCGATCAGCGGAGTCTGTACCATCAGGAGGGAATGGCTGCTGTCTACGCCCACCGGAATGATGCGTTCATACCTGTTTTCTCTTTTTTTATCTTTGCTCTTGAATGCGCCTCCAAAGGATAGGGAGTTTTTATATTTCCCCCCTTGGATGAGAGGCAAAGAAAAATCGAAACCAGTTCTACTGTCCACCTCACGCGTGCTTTTGAACTCCTCTGACAAGTCGCGAAAGAAAAAAGCATCTGCAGGAGCGTGTTCATAAAAAGAGGGAGTGCGAAGGCTGGATAAATCTACCTTCACCGGTATTTTCTCAACCTGCCATTCAAGATATCGCTCATGAGGTCGGGTTTCACGCGCCTCTGCATAGGAAATCGACCATTTCATTTCGAGAAAATCGGCGAAAATATGTTTGCCTTTCAGGCTTGCCAGAGTTGAGCGCTGATCTTCCAAACGCGCATTATCGAAACGATCATTGTTCAGCCCGGCTTTGGTTTGACGACGTATTTCCGTTTGTTGCGACACCCCGTTTTTATCAGGATCCTGAAGCAGATATTGGAGGCGAAATCGGTTTTCCCAATCATCCCGATGGTTATATTGAGAATTGAAGAACAATTTATTGTACTCATTGATTTGAAAATCAAAAGCGGCAGAGATACTCCTTCTCAGCCGTCGGATTTGATAGGTTCGTATTTCCCATTCTTTGGGATAGAGGTCGCCATCTCGGGTGATTCGCCAGGTTCCCTCGACATTGTCTGAACCGAGTCGATGATCATTGAGAGTACCGCTGATGACCATACCAAACTTCTCTTTCATCGCACGCCGTCCGATAACGAATGAGCCGTTGAGCATGGGTTTTTCGGCCAGGAAATTATAGCCGCTACCTAAAGTCAGCGTGAATCGCTGCGAATTCGGCGCCTGACGAGTGATCAGGTTGATCGAACCTCCGATGGCGTCAGCATCCATATCGGATGTCACCGTTTTATTCACTTCTATAGTCTGAACCATGTCGGCAGGAATGAGATCGAGCTGCACGGCTCGGGTTTCTGCATCTGCTGATGGGATGCGTTCTCCATCGAGCATGACTGAATTCAACCGAGGTTCGGTGCCGCGAACATTGGCGTACCGCGCTTCTCCTTCATTATAATTCACTGA
>RPQV01000636.1 GCA_003818595.1 Calditrichota bacterium | reverse complement strand
TGGTACGGAATGGTCGATATGAACGCCGCGTTTAAGGTTGGCGGCGTTGAATGCATCGCGGTTTGCGATGTGGACAGTGATCATCTCGCCAAAAGCGCCGATGACATCGAAAAAAAGCAGGGCTCACGCCCAAAAGCCTTCAAAGATTATCGCGATCTGCTCGAGACGCCGGGCTTACAGGCAGTCATCATCGCTACCCCGCCGCACTGGCATGCGCTGCCGTTTTTGGCGGCCTTGGAAAAAGGTCTGGATATTTATTGTGAAAAGCCGCTGGCGTACGATATCCGTGAGGGTCAGATGATGGTCGAAGCAGCAAAGAACAGCGACCGCATTGTCCAGATTGGCTTTCAGCGCCGTCACAGTCAGGCGATTCGTGAGGCGCGCGATTATATTCAATCCGGCAACATGGGCCGCATTGTTCAAGTGGATGCGCAGATTCATTATGATGCCACAATGCGCGACGCATCACCGCAGGAACCACCGGCGTCACTGGATTGGGAGTGGTGGTGCGGTCCGGCGCCGAAGCTGCCCTACAGTCCCAATATCGGCCACTTTGCCTGGCGTTTGGAAAAAGCGTACGGCAACGGCCACCTCGTCGATTGGGGCATTCACTGGATAGACGCTATTCGATGGATTCTGAACGAAGAGATGCCGACCTCGGTGACCGCCGTCGGCGGTATTTATGCAAAAAAACAAATCACCACCCCGGATATTTTGACGGTGAATTTTGAATTCAAGAGTTGTCCGGTGGTGTGGCGGCACCGTTTGTGGGGCGCCAAAGAAGTGCATGGAGATACACAAAACGGGATGTTCTTCTATGGTGAGCGCGCCACACTATATCTCGACGATTCCCGCTGGGTGGTTTACGCCAATGAAAAAGGCGCAACGCCAGTGGTGCACGAGGTGCGCAGCGATGCCGGAACCGAGCAGGTTGCAGATTTTCTTCAGGCTGTGAAAAACCGTCAACAGCCGATCTGTACTCCGGAAGATGCCTTTAACAGCACGGCCACCGTGCAATTGGGCATGATCGCCTATGAAACGCTCAACCGCGTGGATTGGGACGCCGAATTGCGGCGTATCCCCAATAACGCCGCCGCGGATCAACTTCTCAAGCGGGAATACCGCGCGCCCTGGCTACATCCGTTCCAGAGTTGAGGGGAGGCGGACAGCACCCAATCAGGCGCTGTTCCCGCCGATCTATGAAATCGGCATGACAAGATTGATTTGTTTTATCATCATACAATGAGGAGCAGAGATGAGGTATTCCGGTCAGTTTTTTTTGCTTTCAATGTTTTTCGCTGCTGAAATATTTTCGGCTGATCTGATACGCATCGAGCCGCTGACGGACAGCATCCTGTGCCTCACCTTTGATGAAGGCCACATTGATTATTTCAGCATCAATCAAAATCGTTACAACGGCAACAAGGTTTACTATGGCAAGCTGAATGTCGCCGTCGCGATGAAACTTGACGGCTATCAGATTATCAGCCAGGATGATGTCAATTATTCAACAGCGCGCCAACCAGTCGCCATCGGCCGCAAAGCTAAAGGCGCGGAATTTCACAACATCTATGACAGCAGCAATCCGCCGTTCCTGCTCAACCATTGGCTCTATCTCGAACTCCCAGTTCCCATGCGGCAAGGTGCGACCTATACGGTGCAGTTGGAAGCAGCGGAAAATGTGAAATCTTTTCGATTTACCTATGACTACAAAATAATGAGGTCGCCTGCAGTGCACGTCAACCAGATTGGCTTTCTGCCCTCGGCGGTCAAGTATGCCTATCTGTCCCACTTTATGGGGGATTTTTCCAAATCTCCCCATCAAAATGGAGCGCTCGACCTTTCGGCGTTCAACGATGCGCCGTTCCATATAGTCGATGCCATGAGCGATGAAGTGGTGTACTCCGGCATCATCAGTCGACACAAGAGCAAGACTGACCCGGATTTTAAGACGTCTAACGGATTCACCAATGCCAATATGACTCGAGCCGATATTGGGGAATGTAATTTTTCTGATTTCAACACCCCAGGTCGATACAAAATTGCGGTGCCGCGAATGGGATGTTCTTTTCCTTTCGAAATTCGCGAGGACATTTATCGTGAACCGTTTTACGCCACTTCTCGGGCGATGTTTTATCAGCGGGCAGGCATCATGAAGGAAATCGAACCGGGTTTCAACTATCCCCGCGATCACCATCCCGATGACGGCGTCAAGATGTACTACTTTCCCAACCTGAAAGGCGAGGCAGGTTTTGACGTCAAGGACGCCCTCGGACCCATCGACGGCGTGTGGGGCTGGTATCACGACGCCGGTGACTGGGATGGTTACGACACTCACTATCGCGTCCCCTTGACGCTGCTGTCATTATACGATTTAAAGCCGGAAAATTTCGGCGACGGTGATATTTCACAAAATTACCGGGAATCCGACCAGGGAGAATGGATACGTCAGGGCGAGAACAACATTCCGGACATTCTGGACGAGGCGATGTGGCTGATCCTCTATGACAAACGGGTGAAAGAAGCGCTGATCACCCAAGGCTATTCTGATGGCGGCGTGCCTGGATACGTCGGCGTCGATGCCGGCGCCGATATTCCCTCCTGGGATGACAAGCGCGACCTGGCGCTGAAAGGCGGCGAAATGGTGGAAACCACCTATCGCTATGCCGCGGCCGCAGCATGGCTGGCTCTCTGCTTGAACAAGAGCGTCGCCGGAGAACATCCGGACAGTCCCATCTGGATCAAAGAAGCCCGCGATGCTTATACCTGGTCACAGAAACGAAACCGCGATGCCGAAAATGATGTGAATCGCGCCCGCGAAATCGCGGCGGCCGCGCTTTTCCGCGCCACCGGCGACGTCAAATATCAGGATGACTTTCGCACCAGCCTGAATAAGGATAGTGACTTTGGCAACTCTTCGCTGTGGTTTGATCTAAATCCCTGGCATTTTGCTGCCGGAGTTTTTGCCTTGACGCC
>RPQV01000635.1 GCA_003818595.1 Calditrichota bacterium | reverse complement strand
TTATGAGCCCAACGAGCTACCAGACTGCTCCACCCCGCGATGTTATCAAGTATTATAATTTAGCAAATATTTGATCAAAGTCAAGCGATTTGTTCATGAAAAAGATTCGACGCTGAATGAATAATCAGGAATGCTGCATCTCAGCCGAAACGACCTTCGATATATTCCGCAGTGCGCGGATCTTTGGGGATGATAAACATGTCGGCGGTGCTATTATGTTCGAACAACTCCCCCATGAGCATGAAAATACATTCGCTGCTGACGCGCCGCGCCTGCGCCATGTTATGGGTGACGATGACAATGGTGTACTCGCCCGCGAGATCGAGCATCAGCTCTTCAATATTTCGCGTGGCCTCGACATCGAGCGCCGAGCATGGTTCATCCATGAGAATCAGCTGCGGCTTGAGCGGCAGGAGACGCGCGATACAGAGCTTTTGCTGCTGCTCCAGCTGCAGCGAGGTCGCCTTGGTGTTGAGATGATCCTTTAAATCTTTCCACAGCCCCACCTCGGTCAGCGACTGCTCCACCGCTTCGTCCAACTGGGAACGATTCAAATTTTGCCGCCGGGAATGGATGCGCAGTCCAAATACGATATTTTCATAAATAGAAAGGGGCAACGGATTGGGTCGTTGAAAGACCATTCCCACAGCCTTGCGCAGCTCGATCAGCGACACATCTTCATCATAAATGTTTTTATCAAATATCTTGATTTCGCCCGTGGTGGTGACGTTGCCATAACGCTCGTTCACCCGATTAAAGCAGCGAAGCAGGGTTGTTTTGCCGCAGCCGGAAGGGCCGATGAGGGAGGTGATGATGCCCTGGCGAATATTCAAATTCACATTGATTAGAGCTTGGAAATCACCATACCACAGGTTCAAGTTGCGCGTTTGAATGCTGACTGAGGGTTCCATTAGCCGAAAATTCCGTTCACATACTCATAGGTTTGTCTTGATGCCGGTTGGTCGGAAAAGATCTTTTCCGTGTCATCAATTTCCACCAAAACGCCATTAAACATAAATGCGGTGCGATCCGCCAACCGCCGCGCCTGCTGCACCAGATTCGTAACCAGGATGATGGTGATGTGGTTGCGCAGCTCTTTGAGCACCTGTTCGATGCGCATGGTCGTCACCGGATCAATGGCGATGGAGAATTCGTCCAGACAGAGGATTTCCGGCTCATGGGACAATGCGCGCGCGATGGTCAGCCGTTGCTGCTGCCCGCCGGAAAGTTTAGTTCCGAGGGTATGCAGTCGATCCTTCACTTCGTCCCACAGCGCAGCCTGTCGCAGACACTTTTCTATTCTTTCCTCCAAAGCAGAGCGATCGCGAAGGCCCGCCATTCGCGGGGCAAAGGCGACATTATCATAAATAGAGAGAGGTAATCCTACCGGCAAGGGCGCGACAATGCCGATTTTCCGCCGCAGTTCATAGACATTCTGATGCTTATTAATATTTTGTCCGTCGATGGTCACCAGCCCCGTCGTTTTAGCGCCGGGAACCAGTTCGATGGTTCGGTTGAGCACTTTGAGCAGGGTGGATTTCCCTGACTGAGCCGGACCAATAATTCCGAGTATCTCATTCTTGTGTGCCGACAGTGAGATGTTTTTTATGGCCTGCTTATGACCGTAAAAAACACTCAGGTTTGAGATATTTATCTTGATATCAGTCACTACCATTTTTTCCGAGATCGAAGTTTAACGCGCAAAGTGATGGCCAATGCGTTGACCAACAACACCGAAGCCAACAAAACAACGGCTGTTCCATAGGGTAAAGCTTCGGGAACATCGGGCACCTGGGTTGAAATCGTAAACAAATGCATGGATAATGCCATACATTGATCGAGCAGTCCATAAGCAAAAATATCACCCTCACGGATCGCTTTATAAAATACGGCGCCGGTAAACATGATGGGCGCCGTTTCACCGGCGGCGCGCGACACCTGGAGAATGACGCCGGTCAAAATGCCGCTGACGGAATTGGGCAGCACCACATGACGAATCGTCTGCCAGCGAGTGGCGCCGACATTCCAACACGCTTCGCGAAACGCAAAAGGAACCGATGCCAAGGATTCTTTGGTGCTGGCGATGATAACGGGTAAGGTCATGATCGCGAGGGTGAGAGAAGCGGCCAGGATTGAGCGGCCGATTCCGGCAAAGAGCACAAAGGCGCCCAGTCCAAAAAGCGCATGCACGATGCTCGGCACACCCGCCAGATTGACAACGGCGAGATTGATGATTCGTGTTATGGCGCTGTCTTTGGCATATTCATTCAAATAAATGGCGGTCAATACGCCGATGGGAGTCGCAATCACCAACGAAATGACAACCAGATACAAAGTCCCCAGAAGCGGTGCGAATATGCCGCCGGCGCGCATTCCATTGATCGGATTCTTGATCAAAAAGTCAATGGAAAGGATCGGCCAGGCTTTTACGAATAGATAGATAATGACGAGAACAAGCGGGATAATAATGAGGATCGTCATGGATAAAAAAATCGAGCGGGCGATTTTTTCATGTCGGATCTTCTGATGCGTCAATTCAGAGGCAGAAAACATGATGGATCCTATTGTTTACGAATTCCCTTGACCACCAAATCGGCAACCAGGTTGATGACAAAAGTAATGCTGAATAATAGAATGCCGATGATGAATAAAACCTGATAATGTTCAGAATGGACCGGTGCTTCGCCCAGTTCAGCGGCGATGGTAGCGGTCAGCGTCCGCACCGGCTGCAGCAATCCGGTCGGAATGCGGATCGAATGGCCGGTGGCCATGAGTACTGCCATGGTTTCTCCAACAGCACGTCCGACGCCCAGCAGCACCGCGGCCAGTAATCCATTGCGCGCGGCCGGCACCAGGACGCGGAAGATCATCTGCCAGCGAGTGCAGCCCATGGCAGTCGCCGCTTCGCGAAAGGAATCCGGAACCGCTTTGAGGGCGTCCTCGCCGATGGAGACAATAATCGGCACACTCATCAAGGCCAGAATAATGCCACCG
>RPQV01000634.1 GCA_003818595.1 Calditrichota bacterium | reverse complement strand
TCGACTGTGGAAATGCCTTTTTGCGCTCGAGTACTATTTCGGCATCAGCGATCAACAAGGGATATGCAATCAATATTTCTTTTGCTCCGGCCTGTAAAAGCAAGTCCAGTTCATTCAATGAACATTTAAAAAATGAAATCCCCGCCGACATCAGCCTCTTTACTGCCCAATTAGATTTGACTGTTTTCACATGGGGACAGAGACTTTTCAGCCCTAAAGGCGGGGATTGTCCCTGCAAAAGCGCCTTCATTTTTGAGATATTACGATCGACGCGATCGCTGAAAATCAAAAGTCGCGGCGTCCTGATTTTAATGATATCGCGGATGCGATAAGTTTGAACGCCTTGATATTCAATATGGAACTCCATGCTATTGAATGATTAAGCGTTGTGTTTGCAGATTCATGCCGCTTCTCAATTGACAAAAATAAATACCGGGAATGACCCGTTTTCCTTCTTGATCTCGGCCATCCCAGAGCACGGTCTGACGCGTCTCGGCAGGAACGATCATGTCATCGAATTCAGCGACTTGTTGACCCAGGACATTAAAGACTTTCAATTCAAAAACGTCTTGCACGCGACTGGAAAACTCGAAGCGAACATTTTTTTGTCCATTGGGACGAAAAGGATTGGGAACTGCCGGGAAAAGCTGAAAAGAATTGGGTTGCAGACTCTGGTGTGAGATCATTGCCGGCGTATAATACTGTTCAGTGGCCGTCATCGTCAGAGCATTTCTATCCCAAGCGATGATTTGTTCGGCATCGACTGTTCTGAGTTGAGGTACGTTGAGAAAATAGCCTTTATAGCTGACGGATAATTTAGGGGTAATTAAAGCAGATCCTGTCGCTTTGACCATCATCCCCATGTCGCCAAAAGATCGCTTATCTCCCGTATCCTGGGTTCCATCGACCGGTTTCGATCCGGTCAGATCATCAAAATAATATAACTGACGTTTTGAATTTTTCATCGGGGTAATTTCGAATATCAACAGAATCGAACCCAATTCACCGCTCACCATAACCCAGTTCTGATCATCGCCGCCCGTTATGGCATCAATGGGGAGTTCGGGCACTCCATCGACGGCCAAACCATCGCGATTATTGGCGGAATAAACCGTCATGCCCACCGCATTTTCAGTCAAATCAAGAGATTGTCGAATCAATTGCACCCCGAAAAGAGCCAACAGCGACGCATCCAAGTCAGTTTCAGCGGTAATCTGAAAAGAATAAGGAAAATATTGAAAATGATAATCAAAATTTGACGTTTTGGGCAGTAGAGGTATATTCAATTTTTCGATTAAAATAGCAGCTTTGATAATATGGAAAAATCGCACGGCTCCCGGAAAACAGAAAACAACCTCATCTCCTTTTTGCGCTTCAACAAAATCCTCATTTATTTCATAAGGGGGGGTAAGAAAGCCATCTCCGACAAGACGCAGTTTAAAGCGGTCGATCAGATCCCTTTTTTGATCATTCAGCGTGAGATAATCCATCCAGCCTTGAGCGTTATGTCCGAGAGTGAATGACGGCGTTTTAATCGTGTCAGCAGCCGGGGAATCAGCAGGTCCTGCGATATACTCAAAGTGGGATGAGATCAAAGGTTTGGTCGATACATTTTTGAATAAATAAATCCATCCGGATTTACCAGACAATGGATCCACAAACTGCAATTCAATTCTGGGTGCGCTTTGAGTTGAATCATCCTTCAGCCAAGTCGACGCTTCCGCCCAATCGCCCAAATCGGTCGGCATCAGCACCAGTTCATCAGAGGCATCCGCCAAACCATCCTGCTCACGATCATATCGTCCTTTATCGGACAATTGATCGATCTGAAATGGGATTGGTCGCCATTCGCGAGTATCGCGTTCGAACTGAAAAGCAGACCATTCTTCAATTTTCAGGTTGAACAAAGGAGCGTTATTGGTTTTTTGAATTATCGGAACAAATAGTCGATCGATACTATTTTTTTGTGCCGACAGGGGAGTGATCGATAATAGAAAAATATAAAGAAAAACAAAACAAGCTTTCATGGTATTTTTACCTTTATAAATTGCCGCTTAACACGGCTGAAAAACTACGAATTTCGCCAAGCACGCGCTCAGAAACTGTATAGTTATAATTGAGCGCATTTCTGACCACCAACTGCAGACTGATCGGTTTAAAAGTATAGTGCAGGCGTAAATCCACCAACTTCACCGGCACACGTTCATCAAGAGGATAAACAGAAACCTTTCGCAGGCGGCTCATATAGCGAAAATCAACCTCAAATCCCCATGCTCCCCACCAAAAAGCCGGGGCAGCAAACGCGATGAAATGAGGTCTATATGAGAGCGGCTCGCCGGTTGCTATTTCCTGATGATCCATCCAGGTTGCCGTGACATTTAAATGGAGATGTTCTCGAAACAATCGCCAACGCATCTCTGTCTCCAGGCCGCTGATACGAGCCAATGGATAATTGACGAATTGTGCGGTTAAATCGTTGAATAATGTGGGTTCGATGAGATGCGCATAACGATTAAGAAACCAGGCCGCTTCTAAATAAAGATTTTCATGAAGATTTTGCCGCAAACCTATATCAAGCAGTGACGACCGTTCAGGCGCCAAATCGGGATTTGGTTTCCAGCGAAAATCTTTGGAACCCACCTCTAAAAATCGCTCAACAACCGTTGCGGCGCGGAATGCTCTGCCGATGGAACAGTGCATAATCGTCCCCTGGAAAGGCTGGTAGCTAAAGCCGATTTTGGGGCTGATTTGGGTCTCTACAGAATCACCGACCAGAATATAGTTATCCCAGCGCAAGCCTGCATTTAACTGCAGGATATCGGAAAACTTCCAAATTTCTTGAATGTATGGGGATAAACCGTTTGCCGTTCGCACACCGTAATAGGTCGATTCGACCTTATCAAGCTTATAATCAAGACCGGCAGCCACACTATGCGCAGGATGGGGTTTCCAATTCCATTGCATTTCCCCTCCCAATCCCACCGCCGGCGTAAATAGGCCGGATAAATCG
>RPQV01000633.1 GCA_003818595.1 Calditrichota bacterium | reverse complement strand
GACACCAATTTATCCATTTTTGAATCTGTATTTGCCATGTCCGTTCCTTTGGTTGATCACGCATTGACAAAATTAAGATGGAATATACAAAAAAATAAAAAGAAATACTTGAAAAATGAGCAGGATAGTGGTGTTCGAATTTGGAGATTCATGCAAAAACGCAAAGCCGCAAAGAAGAAGTGACAGGATCGGCCTCGCGCGGAGACGCAGAGACAAAGAGTTGCTTCGTCGTACACCTTGGCAATTTCTGCACCTGCGCAACAATGCCTGATCAGGGTGTGCGACGAGTTGAAAGATATTTTTCTGTACGAGGTAATACGAGTGCGATTAATAAATCGATATCGCTGGAGTTCGTCTCTTCGCTATGGACGCTTGAACCAAATAGATTGCGCATTTAGACGATATCTTCAGACGGGTCGCATGTCGATTGAGGATGAATGTCCAAGACGATCAATATATTCTCTCTGACTTTATTCGCCGTTTCTTCAGGGAGTTTGCCGACTCGGCGCATCAGGCGTTTATTGTCGATAGCCCTGAGTTGATCAATGAGAATATCACACTCCTCGTTAACATTGGCGACGCCGCGGTCAAGGTGTACCCTTAATATCCGCGACTCTTTGCTGACATGGGTTGTCATCGGGCAGATGATCGTGGAAGGATGGGGAATCTTGTTCAACAGATCGGTTTGGACGATGAGAACCGGTCTTGTTTTTCCGGCCTCGGTTCCAATTTGCGGATTCAGATCCGCAATCCAGACCTCGAACTGTTTAACGCTCATCTTCAATGCCTTCGTATTCTTTAAGAACGGCCATGGAATTTTCTTTTACCAATAATGATTCGGCATGAAGACGATTTTCCAGCAGACGCCGCTTTTGAACAGCATTGTAATAACGCAATGCGTCGTTGATGTATCTGTTTCTGGGTTTTTTGATCGCCGCTACGATGCGCTCGGTTTCTCCAAAAACCGTTTCTTCTATTCTCAGCGAAATTGTTTTCATGGCTTGTCTTCCCTATAAGGGTTATTGTATATCAAAAATGTATATCAAAAATGTGAAAATATCAATATCTTTTTTGCCGGCTGATCTGAACCCTTTCATCAATCGGGTAATCTGCATTTGGTCTTTTGGATGAGGGATTGGGTCACTTCTTTGGACACAAAGAAGGGAACAGGAGCATTGTGTCTTTTCGACAAGTCTCCCTTTGCGTCTTTGCGCCTTTGCGTGGAACGAATTTATAACTTATGAAATGATTCACGCAAAAACGCAAAGCCGCAAAGAACCGCAAAGAAGAACTGATAGGATTGGCCTCGCACCGAGCCGCAGTCACAAGGACACAAAGGATTGCCTCGTGAACATTTGCGTTATCAAACCTACCTTCGGCTCAATCCTTCGAACTCCCGCGCAACACCTGCGGTAGGTCTTGAAGGATTTTCACCTGCGGTTTGATGCGGGTGGCGAAAATATTGATGACGTCCGAACGATCATCGACGAACAGGTCTTGCGCCGTGAATTGATAATCAGGATGAATGACCTCCATCCGATAGGTGAACGGCTGATAGAGTGAAAAATCAGCGCCGTCATGTCGGGTGGAGATGGTGCGGGAGGACAGCACATAATCCGCACAATGAGTCATCGCCTCATCCAAAAGAGTTCGCTCGCTGAAATAGGTGTGCAGCAATTGCCATGGCGTCGGCGGATGGCCGCTCAAAGTCACTTCGGCCTTTTCGATCGGGTATTGCGATTCGATATCCAATACCCTGATCTTGACCGTGCGCACATGGCTTTTCATCGTTTCCTCGACAAATGAACGAATGATGTTGCGAAGATCATAGGTCTGATAGGGAAATGAATAGCGGGCGTCCAGTCGACCATTGGAAAAAAAGTAAAAATTCACCGCATAGATCGACAACGCTTCAACCGGTATGGAATAATTGGATACTTGGAATCCCGTTGCTTCGAGTGGTACGAAAGAAAAATATTCAAAATCATTTTTGGGAGACAACAATACATTAATCCGGCCATTGGCATCGGTTGTCGGCTGCAAAAATTGAGTTTGAATCAGTTCGTTGTCACTTTCTATGTCTGCGTTCGCCAGTGGCTTCCATTTCGACAACTGTGGTGATTGCTGCTGCATAAAAGCAGTCAGGACCAGATGTAGTCGATTTTGAAACGGTAATTTTTTTTCATCGGTTAGTACGACTTTGCAGTCATGCCAAACCGCCGAATTTTCAGACTGCGCATTTGAATTCCGTATCTGTGCCTTCAGAGTCGTGGGAGGCGTTGAAACTGCTGCCTGTGATGATGACGTTGTAGAAGATGAGGGAGTTGGTTCGTTTTCTATCGCGGCAACCGAAGGGGCGGCTGCGGCTTTATCCGATTGAATCGTGCCGGTCTGCGTGACGTTGGAAGAGGTAACTTGAGTCGAGGGTTCTGGCGCATCCTCCTCACTTGGGTTTAAAAAATCAGCAAAAAAATCATCCGCCGCTTCTTCGGTCGTTGCATCATTTTGATATTGACCCGCGCAATGACAGAGCGCGATACAGAAGGCAAAGAATGCATATTTGAAAAAGTGAAACCGAGTCATGAGCTGCTCTCCCAAAACGATCGTTGTTGATTGCTATAGATGCCGATGTCTGTGACAGATTCAGAGGGGCAAAATGCTGTATTGAACCTTTACCTAGCACAAAAGGATCATATATAAATAGATTTAAAGTTTTATTCTGCAGAATTTTGGATGTCAAATTTCATTTGTCCCGCTTCCGGAGGATGCCAAACTCTATGATGAAATATTTTCTCTTGAAAGTTGTTAAAAAAATCCTAAATTAATGTGATAAAATATCATCAATTTAATGAGACCGAAAGAAAAGATGTTGCGAACGCTGAATATAGAAAACTTAACTTTGGGGAGCGCCGCATCGATTCGTGCTGTTTGGTCCATTTTCCTCCATTTCGCTCTACTCATCGTCATTATTCTATCAGCAACGCTGATTTAACCATCCCGCACCTCACAATTTTG
>RPQV01000632.1 GCA_003818595.1 Calditrichota bacterium | reverse complement strand
TTGGCGGCGATGAAACATGTTGGACTCAACGTGGCCTCCGACGCCCTGATGACCGCCGCGTATACCGGTGTGAACGCAGGCATGGTGTTCATCTCAGCGGATGATCCGGGGATGCACAGTTCGCAGAATGAACAAGACAACCGTATTTTCGCCCGATTTGCTCAGATTATGATGCTTGAACCGGCATCAAGCCAGGAAGCCAAAGATTACACCCAATCAGCCTTTATGTTAAGCGAACAGTTTGACACACCGGTGATGTTGCGTATGACCACGCGGATTTGTCACGGCAAAGGAATCGTTGAACTCTACGATCGGTCGGCAATCGAGGCGAAAGAGTATGTCAAGAATCCGCATAAATTTGTCATGATTCCGGCGAACGCGCGCCTGAGACATGTCGTCGTCAAAGAGCGTTTTCGAGCGATGTGCGAATATGTGGAAAATTCGCCGCTGAATCTCGTCGAAGAAAATGATCCTGATATCGGCGTCATCAGCAGCGGCGTCTGCTATCAATATGCCAGAGAGAGTTTCCCCACCGCTTCTTTTTTGAAATTAGGCATCACTCATCCCTTACCGATGAAGAAAATCGCCCAGTTTATCAAGTCGCACCAGACGGTCTATGTGGTGGAAGAGTTGGAGCCTTTTATTGAGGAGCAGATCAGAGCGGCTGGACTTCAAGTCATTGGCAAGCAGGCATTGCCGAGTATCGGCGAGCTTTCCGTTGAGATATTGAATGAAAAGCTGCATGGGAAGGCGTTGCCGCATAAGGGTGTAGACTCGCTGCCCGGACGTCCGCCGGTCATGTGCGCCGGTTGTCCTCATCGGGCGGTGTTCAATGTGCTGCGCAAATATCGGGCGGTGATCAGCGGAGATATCGGTTGCTACACGCTGAGCACACTTCCGCCTTTAAATTCAATGGACTCGGTGTTGTGCATGGGCGCCAGCATCGGCATGGCGCAGGGTTATGTGCGCGCTTTCAAGGAAGATAAAAGCCGACGCGTCGTCAGTGTACTCGGAGATTCGACCTTTATTCATTCAGGCATCCCCAGCCTGGTGAACGCTGTTTATAATCGTACGCGGTTGACGATTGTGATTTTAGACAACAGCATCACGGCGATGACCGGACATCAGGATAATCCCGGCAGCGGCAAAACATTGGCCGGTGATCATGTGGAACCCCTGAATTTCGAGAATCTCGCTCGGGCGATCGGCGCTGGATTTGTGCGCACGGTCGATCCTATTGAGACTGAAAGCCTTGATCAGGTGATTCGTGAGGCCATGGAGTTTGAAGGTGTTTCCGTGGTCATCGCGAAGCGTCCCTGCGTGTTGGTCGAGCCGAATCAATTTCCGGGCATTATGAAAATCGATAAAGAGCTGTGCACTGAATGTCGAATTTGTCTGCGTGTCGGTTGTCCTTCGATCAGTCTTCACGATCAGCAGGTGACCATTGATCCCAACCTGTGCTTCGGTTGCAGCTTGTGCAAGCAGGTGTGTCCCCAGGACGCAATCCAACGGATCGTTTGAAAACGAGAAAGGAGCATTCATGACCACAGCAAAAAACATCCTGATCGTTGGCGTCGGCGGACAGGGAATTATCCTGGCGAGCGAAGTGCTTGCTATGACGGCGATGAGCGCCGGATTCGATGTGAAACAGAGCGAAGTTCATGGTATGGCGCAGCGGGGCGGCTCGGTTTCCAGTCATGTGCGCTTTGGACCCCGCGTCCACTCGCCGACCATTCCCAAAGGGCAGGTGGATGTTCTGCTCTCCTTTGAAATGCTCGAATCGATGCGCTGGTTGGAGTATCTCGCTCCCTCTGCAGCGGCGATTGTCAACACCCAGCGGATCGATCCGATGCCGGTGGCGAGCGGAAAGGCGATCTATCCGCAAAATATTCAGGAGACTCTGAGCGGGAACGGTATCAGGAGCTTTTTTATTAATGGGGAGGAGATCGCGCTCAAGGCCGGTCATATCAAGGCCGTGAACGTGGCCTTGCTGGGTCGGTTGTCGACGCTGCTGGATTTTGATGTGGAATCATGGCAGGATGCCATTCGCGGACGCGTTCCGGCCAAATCGTTGGATATCAACTTTCGCGCATTTAACATGGGCCGAGAGGCTGCAAACTCAATTTAAAGCCCCATGAGGGTAAGGAGAAGTCGATGAAATATTTGGTGGAATACATTGATCCCGAACTCCTACGAAAGCTGCAGGAGGAGAGACTGCAGGATGTCTCGCGAAGATTGTATAACAATGTTCCCTATTATCGGGGCGCTTTTGATGCGCTGGGAATCAAGCCTCAGGACATTCATTCACTCGATGACCTGAAGCATCTGCCGCTAACGGACAAAGAGACGCTGCGCACCAACTATCCCTTTGGTATGTTCGCACTGCCCATGCAGCAGGTGACCGAGATTCATGCTTCTTCGGGAACGACGGGGAAACCGACAGTGGTGGCTTATACGACAGCGGATATTCGCATCTGGTCAGAGGTGATGGCTCGCAGCATTTATGCAGTCGGTGGAAGGGAAAACGACATCATTCAAAACGCATATGGCTATGGGCTTTTTACCGGCGGTTTGGGAGTTCACTACGGATCGCTCGATTTAGGCGCCACGGTGGTTCCCATGTCTTCCGGCGGCTCCAAGCGCCAGCTGCAGTTGATGGAAGATTTTCAGACGACTATTCTCACCTGCACGCCTTCTTATGCCGTTTATTTGGCTGAAATTGCCGAATCCGAGGGAATTGATCCGCGTCGGAGCTCGCTCAAGATCGGAATTCACGGCGCCGAGCCGTGGAGCGACGCCATGCGCCGGGAAATCGAGGACAAATGGGCGATCAAGGCGTATGATATCTACGGGCTGTCAGAAATCATCGGCCCCGGGGTGGCGATCGAGTGCGAGGGACAGGATGGCCTTCATATTTGGGCGGATCATTTTTTGCCGGAGATCATCGATCCGAAAACCGGCAAAGCAGTCCCTGACGGTGAGGACGGCATGTTGGTGATCACCACTCTGACCAAGCAGGCGA
>RPQV01000631.1 GCA_003818595.1 Calditrichota bacterium | reverse complement strand
TTGTTTATCAATCGGCCTGCTGCATACGGACGAGAAGTGGAAGCCGAGATGAAGAATAAAGCTGAAATCATCGTCGCCAAACAACGTAACGGACCGACAGGCGAAGTCGATCTTATTTTCATCGATGAATTTGTACAATTCGCGAATAAAGAAGAAATACATCAAGTTCCGGAACTTGTCGAGGATCCATTTTAATTTTGCAGGCTAATTCTCACATGAGTACTCCGCCGAAAAAGGGCGATTACACTCGAATTTTCGAAGGTTTATTGCGTCGAATTCAACGATACAACAAGACGGCAGATATTCCTCTGCTGCGAAAAGCATTCGATGTGAGCTTTGCTGCCCATCTTCATCAAACACGCAAATCAGGCGATCCTTATTTCGTGCACCCATTGGAGGTGGTTAAAATTCTTGTCGGCCTAAAAATGGATTATCAGACCATTGCTGCCGGGCTTCTCCACGACACTGTCGAAGACACTGAAATAAAACTCGATGACATTCGTCGTGAATTTGGCGATCATGTCGCCCTTCTGGTGGATGGGGTCACCAAAATTTCCAGTTTAAAACTTTCCGGAAATGCTGCGCAGCAATCAGAAAATTTTAAAAAGATGCTCCTGTCGATGGTGAAAGACATCCGGGTGATCATGATCAAGTTCGGCGATCGATTGCATAATATGCGCACCTTGAACTCGATGCCGATTGAGAAACAACGCCGAATTGCCCTTGAAACCCAACAGGTCTATGCGCCTCTGGCACACCGTCTCGGCTTGTCAAAGATAAAAAGTGAATTGGAAGATCTGGCGCTCAAAGTATTGGATCCGGATGTATTCAATGATCTTGTCGCCAAGGTGACGGAGAGCAAAGACGAACGCGATGAAGCGATTATCCTGATCACCAAGCCTATTCGCGAAAAAATGATCAAAGAAAAGATACTCGCCCGTTTTGAGGGAAGAGCAAAACACTATTCCAGCATTTATAACAAGATCGTCAATCGCGGCGTACCGTTTGAGGAAATTGCTGATCTGCTGGCGATACGAATTATCGTCGGCTCCGTCAGGGACTGTTATCATGCTCTCGGAATTGTTCATGATCTGCATCGGCCTATCGATGGACACTTTAAAGACTATATAGCTCTCCCCAAAACCAACGGCTATCAATCCATCCACACGACTGTTATTGGCCCCCTCGGCAGAAAATATGAAATTCAAATCCGTACTGAGGAGATGCACCGTACTGCTGAAGACGGAATTGCCGCCCATTGGCGTTATAAAGAAGGTAAAATTCGCGAAGATGATCTTGACAAGCAACTTGCATGGCTTCGTCAAGTGCTGGAATCGGATGATGAGCTGGATCCAGATGGATTCATGTCGCATCTCCAGGTTAATTTATTTCAGGATGAAATTTTTGTTTATACTCCCCGGGGCGATCTTTATAAGCTGCCGATCAACGCAACACCGGTTGATTTTGCCTTTGCCGTTCATACTGATATTGGGCTGCATTGTCATACCGCGAGAGTGAATGGCCGAATTCAGACCCTGAATTATAAACTGAAAAGCGGGGATGTCGTCGAAATTCAGACTTCGGCAAATAAATTTCCCAATGAGGATTGGCTCAAGTTTGTAGCAACGAGCAAGGCCAGAGGGAAAATCAAACGCTTTCTGCGGGATGCCGAATTTGAGAGCAGCGTTGCGTTGGGAAGTGAAATGTTGACGCGCGCCTTGAACCGATACTCTCTAAAATTGAAAGATGTCAATCTGGCCGAGCTGGCGGAAAAGCTGAAGTTTGGCACTGAACATCAGCTTCTCGCATCAATCGGCCAAGGGGATACAAAACTCGAGACCATTATCAGGCGTCTTGTGCCTGAGGAAAAACAGGTTGAAAAAGAAAAAAGCAAGATTGCGAAATTCTTTGAGCGTCCCAAAGGCGGGCAGACAGGAATACGCGTCGCGGGCATTGATAATATCATGATCAATTTTGCTAAATGCTGCAGTCCGGTTCCGGGAGAACCGATTACCGGTATCATCACCAGAGGGCGGGGGATTATCGTTCATGCCAATACGTGCCGTAATTTATTATCACTTATCCAGCAGCCTGAAAGGATCATCGACGTCTCCTGGGGAAGTATGAAGAACAGCAAATTCATCGCATCATTATACATCCTCGGCGAACGGCGAAAAAATGTCATTGCCGAAATTTCTGAAGTGGTTAATGCCGCGGATTCGTCGATTGTCGATATGAAAATGACCAGCGAAAACTCGCTCTTCAATTGTGAAATTAAAGTTGAAGTATTTGATGTCGACCATCTGGCTAAAATAATTTTAAAAATTAAAAAGATTGTCGGAGTATTATCCATTGAGCGTTTGAATAATGTCACCATGTAAAAAATGATCGCACTATAAATTGAGGAGTCCAGAAATGGTAGAAAAAACAAGCAAAGAGACGATAACGAAAAAAGATGTTTCAAAACGTACGGCCAAGATTGTCGGCGAAAAGATTTATTTGACCGAAAAAGTAGTGGATGGCGTTTTTCAGGCGTTGCGCGAGTTTATGGCTGAAGCAAATCCCGAGGTCAGAATTGAAATACGCGATTTCGGCGTCTTTGAAGTCAAAAAAACCAAGCCGAAACCCAAAGCGCGCAATCCCAAAACTGGCGATATTATCTATGTTCCGGCAAGAAGGAAAACGCATTTCAAAGCCGGCAAGATGCTGAAAGAAGTTCTCAAAGCGCCAATTGCCAACGAAGAGTGACCATATTCGACGATGATATTGCCCGATGATATTGAATCTCTTCGTGGGATCCCCAGCGGAAGAATTTTAGGCGTTGATTTCGGCAAGAAGCGAGTCGGCTTGGCCATGAGTGATCCATTTCAAATGATGGCTTCAACCCTTCAAACCTGCAACGCTAAAGATCAACGAGAACTTCTTAAAGAGATTTGCTCGTTGATTCAGAGCCATTCGGTCATCGCCATTGTGATTGGTCGACCTCTGCATATGAGCGGCGAACGCGGTACGCTCGCTGCACA
>RPQV01000630.1 GCA_003818595.1 Calditrichota bacterium | reverse complement strand
TATATCGATTCATTGCTCAAGTATCCTGCCGATGGTTTTCCCCGGACCCTGCAGGCGTGGGAGGATGCCCTTCATCCGAATGACCACAGCCGAGTAGTGGCTGCCCTTCAGGAACACGCGGAAAAGGGAACGCTGTTTGATGTCATTTACCGCATTCAGGATGCGAACGGAGATTATCGTTGGTGGCATGATGTGGGCCAGGCTATCCTCGATGAGGCCGGCAAGCCGACGCGAATGCTAGGCGCTTGTGTTGATGTCACTGAAAAGCATTTGGCTGAGGAATTGATGGTTGAATCCCGACAAATGCTGCTTTCTGTTTTAGACACTATCCCGGTTCGCGTTTTCTGGAAAGATCTGAATCTCAAATATCTCGGCTGCAACAAATCGTTCGTAAAGGATGCCGGTTATGATGCACCCCAGGAGGTGATTGGGCTCGATGATTATCAAATGGGGTGGAAAGACCAGGCGCATATTTATCGTCGCGATGATTTTTCAGTCATAGAAAGCGGCGTCGCCAAATTGAATTATGAGGAGCCGCAGACATCGCCCGCCGGTGAAACTCTCTTTCTGCGGACAAGCAAAATTCCGTTGCGTGATGCGAATCAGCAGATTAAAGGGATACTCGGAACTTATGAAGATATCACCGAGGAGAAAAAATCAGAAGCAGAAACAATGCGGCTGCGCGATCAACTGCAGCAGGCTCAAAAAATAGAGTCAGTGGGCAGGCTGGCCGGTGGAGTTGCTCATGATTTTAATAATATGCTCGGCGTCATTTTGGGACATGTCGAAATGGCGTTGCAGCAGGCTGCAGTCGGCCATCCTCTGCACCAGCATCTTGATGGAATTCGTCGGGCCGCTCAGCGCTCGGCTGATTTGACGCGTCAGCTTTTGGCATTCGCGCGTCGACAAACCATCCAGCCGAAAGCAATTGATCTCAACGTCGCGTTGACCGGCATGCAGAAAATGCTCGAACGGCTGATCGGCGAAGATGTCGAACTGCAATGGAATCTGGGCAAAGAGCTGTGGATGGTCTGCATCGATCCGGTTCAAATTGATCAAGTATTGGCCAACCTGATTGTCAACGCCCGCGATGCTCTCGCCGGCCATGGATCGATCATCACCGGGACAACCAACATCACTATCCGCGGCGATGACAAATCATTTCCGGCGGAAATCAAACCCGGTGATTATGTCATGTTATCCGTTTTTGATTCCGGCAAGGGTATAAGTCCAGAGGCGCTTGAGCATATTTTTGAGCCTTTTTATACGACCAAGGGCGTTGGCAATGGTACAGGTCTCGGATTGAGCGTGATTTACGGCATTGTGAAGCAAAACAATGGATACATCGATGTAAAGAGCAAATCCGACAAAGGCACACTCTTCCGTATCTTTTTGCCGCGCTTTGACAGTCTGATCACGCCGATCGATAAATCGCCGGAGGTGCATGCTCCACGCAAGGGTCGAGAAACGATTCTACTGGTTGAAGACGAACAGATGATCCTTGATTTGGGAGAGGCGGAACTGCTCGAACAGGGCTACCAGGTGCTCACCGCCTCAACACCGCAGGAGGCTTTGGACAGAGTGCAGCACTATGAGGGTGAAATTGAGCTGTTGATCACTGATGTGATTATGCCTTTAATGAACGGCAAGGAATTAAAAGAAAAGCTGCTCCTGTCCCGACCACATCTCCAATGTCTGTTCATGTCAGGCTATACAGCCGACATCATTGCCCACAGCGGCGCCTTGGATAAGGACGTGCATTTCATCCAGAAACCGTTCACCGTACAATCGTTCGCGAATGTTGTTCGCCAAATACTCGACTCCGGAAATTCTCCGTTAATGAATGTTAAAACATAAAGCAATGTCAATCTTGGCGATCTTTGCGTGAGTTGGTAAGGATCCGATTCAACGCAGGCGCAGAGGACGCGGAGTATTGAGGCGGGATTCAAGTTTGTTGTTCGTTATGTTTGAGACCGAGGTCAAATCTGTTTGAAGCTCATTAGTGATTTATTCGCTTGGAACATATCTGTCGAGAAAAATTGATTGGGTAAAGATGTCACCAGGAAGCCATTCTTCATCATCCCAGGAGGTCATCACCTATACCGCGGCCGGCGGGGTGGTTGTTTTTCATGATCGCGTTCTGCTGCTGCAGCGTCCGGCGCGAGATGAAGTGCGTCTGCCCAAGGGTCATATTGAACCCGGCGAGCAGGCAGCCGCCGCAGCGTTGCGCGAAGTCGCTGAGGAGAGCGGCACTGCTCATTTGCGCGTATTGGCGCCTCTGGGAACGCAGTTGGTTGAGTTCGAAAGCGGGGGTAAACGATATTCTCGGACTGAAATCTATTTCCTGATGACGACGACCGACGAGCCGCATCGAGATCATTCGACGGGTGAGGCGCAATTCGTTCCGGTGTGGCTCTCTTTTGCCGAAGCTGTTCAAGTCATTTCATTTGAAGCGGAGCGCGAATGGCTAAAGCGCGCCCGGCATCAGTTGCGCAGGATCGGCGACGACATTCGCTGACGCTGATTAACGCGACGGACGAATGAATTGGGGATATTTTTCCAATAAAAGTTGCAAACCCGGGGCGGCGTCTTGAATTCCTCCAAAGCCGTCGTGACCTGTCCAAGTCCAGGCCAGACAACCGGCATAACCGTTTTCAATCGCATATTGATAGGCTTCAGCAATGGACTTGGTTTGTCGCGGCCGATATCCTTCTCCCAGATCGCGCAGACCTTTGGCGGGAAACTCGCCGATGAGCATCGGCTTGTCCACCTGCCAGTATGACGCCGGATGAAAAAATGGTGAATAATTCTCATCATACCAGCGGGGATAATAATGAACCTGATAAAAATCGAGAGTTCCCAGGGTGTCGCCGCCCGCAGCGATCAACGCCTCGTCGCTGTACCAGTTTTCGAACTCGGGTCGGCCGCTGACGACCTGGATGTTCCAGCAGCCGGTAGTGACCAGTGCGGCAGGCGCCTCGCGATGAATTGCCCCGGCCAGTAGATTATGAAAATGCTGGATATGAT
>RPQV01000629.1 GCA_003818595.1 Calditrichota bacterium | reverse complement strand
TGCACTCGATTATATTCGACCTTTGCAGGAATTGCTCGATCAAATCTCGCGCGACAAAGGATTTGATTATGTCATCGCTTCCGGCGGCGGGCGTATGGTGACCACCATGGATCGTTACGAAGCGGACTGGACGATCGTCGAGAGAGGGTGGAACACGCACGTTCATGGAAAATCCCGGCCATTCACTTCTGCAGCTCAGGCGGTTCAGACGTTGTACGATGAAGATCCCAAAATGACTGATCAATACCTGGGCCAATTCGTCATTGTGGACAGTAAAGGTATTCCCGTCGGCAGAATTCAGGATGGCGATTGTGTGATCAATTTCAATTTTCGCGGCGATCGCGCGATTGAAATTTCGCGTGCGTTCACCGAAGAAAAGTTTGAAAAGTTTGACCGCGGCATCGCGCCGAAGGTTTTATATGCCGGCATGATGGAATATGACGGCGATCTGCACATTCCGCCGGCGTACTTGGTGAATCCACCGGAGATTGATCAGACGGTGTCGGAATATTTGTGCGATGCCGGGTTTTCGATGTTCGCCATCAGCGAGACGCAGAAATTCGGCCATGTCACCTATTTTAGTAACGGCAACCGCTCGAGCTATATCAATAAAGATTTGGAAACCTATGTCGAAATCCCCTCGGATAAAATTCCTTTTGATCAGGCGCCCAAGATGAAAGCACGGGAAATTACCGAGAAAACCATCGAACTGCTCAAATCGGGCAAATATCGCTTTGGTCGGCTCAATTTTGCCAATGGGGATATGGTGGGTCATACCGGCGTCATGTCTGCGGCAGTGGAAGCGATGGAGACGGTTGATTCCTGCGTCGGCAGATTGCTCGAGGTGGTCAAAGAACTTCAAGGCATTGCGATCATCACCGCTGATCACGGCAACCTGGATGAAATGTGGACTGAGAAAAACGGCGTTCGTTCCGTCAAGACGGCCCACACGCTCAATCCGGTCCCGTTTATCATCGTCGATTATGGATATCGCGGTGAGTACAAGATGGCTGCTGTGGATAAACCCGGATTGAGCAATATCGCCGCGACTTTGCTCAACCTTCTCGGATATGAAAAGGTGGCTGCATACGACGCATCTCTGATTTCATTCACCTGATTCCGTCATTTCGGTCAACTTGATTTATAAAGGGCGGACAATTTGTTCGCCCTTTTTTAATTGAATAAAGCCTTGTCAGGCAGCTGTTGCATATCGCCGAAAAGGGTAAGCGCGACAGATTTGGGGACGAATAAAGAGGAGAAGAGATGCGCAGACAGATCGTGCATGAAGGAGCGGAACAGCTCAGCTACGAAATTCGTGAAATCGTTTCAGTCGCTCATGAATTCGAAGCGTTGGGTGTGGAGATTACCTGGGAAAACATCGGTGATCCGATTCAAAAGGGCGAGAAAATGCCGGAGTGGATCAAAACGGTCGTCGCCGACTTGGCCATGAAGGACTCATCCTATGCCTACTGCAATACGCAGGGTATTCCGGAAACGCGCCGTTTTCTGGCCGATAAGGTTAATCAGCGCGGCGGTTGTCGAATTTCAGCGGATGATATCCTTTTTTTCAATGGGTTGGGAGATGCGGTGGCACGAATTTTCGGCGCCCTGCGTCGGGAAGCGCGCGTCATCGGTCCGTCTCCGGCCTACTCGACCCACTCGTCTGCTGAAGCCGCGCATTCGGGATATGAACATCTGACCTATACCCTGGATCCCCAAAATCGATGGATGCCCGATCTGCAGGATTTGGAGAACAAGGTGCGCTACAACGATTCGATCGCCGGCATCCTGCTCATCAACCCCGACAATCCGACCGGAACGGTATATCCGCGCGAGTTTTTGGAAAAAATCGTGCATATTGCCCGCGAAAACCACGTTTTCGTCATCTGCGATGAGATCTATGCGCATATCGTCTATAACGGCGCTGAAACCATGCATTTGAGTCAGGTCATCGGCGAAGTGCCGGGATTGGCATTGCGCGGCATCTCAAAGGAGTTTCCCTGGCCGGGATCTCGTTGCGGCTGGATTGAGGTGTTTAATCAGGATAAATATCCGGATTTCAGACGTTATATCAGCAGCCTGATCAATGCCAAACGTCTCGAGGTCTGTTCGACGACGCTGCCGCAAATGGTCATTCCGCAGGTGATTGGTGATCCGCGATATCTGCCCCATTTGGAGAAACGCCGCCGCATGTTCGAAGCGCGCGCCAATGAGGCGGTCGATATTCTGTCTCAAGTGGCCGGCATTTTTGTGAATCGTCCCCAGGGTGCATTTTATCTCTCGATTCTGTTCAACGAAGGTCTGCTGAACCATCAGCAGACTCTGCCGATTCAGAACCATGCGATCCGCAAAGCGGTTGAAGAAAAGGTCAAAAATGTTGCGGTGGACAAGCGGTTTGTCTATTATCTGCTCGGCGCCACGGGAATCTGCGTGGTGCCGTTGACCGGCTTTTGCACCAGACGGCAGGGATTTCGCGTCACCCTACTCGAGACGGATGATGAAAAGAGGATTTGGACTTGGCGCACACTTGTCGATTCAATTCGCCAATATCTCAATTCTTCCCCTCAGGAATAGGAATAAACTTGACCGACAACACAATTGAAATTCTCGATCACACCGCCGATATCGGCCTGCGGTTGAGACGTCCGACCCTCGAGGCGTTGTTCGTCGATGCCGCTCTCGCCATGTTCCATCAGATCATTGCTCCCGCGGCTCATTTCGAAGCGAATGCGGAGGAGCAGATATCGCTTCAAGCCGCGGATCTCGAACAGCTTTTCGTCGCCTGGCTTTCGGAGGTTAATTTTCTCTTCCAAACGCGATTGTTTGTACCGGTCGCCATTCATCTCTCGTTTATCGCGGAGAATGAGATTTTGGCGCATATGTCCGGAGAATGTATCAAGCTGGAAAAACACGAGATTGTCGCCGAAATTAAAGGCGTGACTTTTTGCATGCTGAACATCCAGCAGGAGAAAGACGGCTGGATGGCTCAGGTTATATTTGACGTTTAATATCTCTCCCCATTCTATTATGA
>RPQV01000628.1 GCA_003818595.1 Calditrichota bacterium | reverse complement strand
ATATGCCAAATATCGCCCGACTCGTAACCGCGAAATGTTTTATCACTGTCATAGCAAAAGCCTCTCGAATAATTTATGCAAAGCCGCCCTTCAAATTGCGCAATTTTTTGCGTCAATCCTGCGGCGAAGGCGTAAATCATGTTGGGAGATATCCCCTTTTTATTATAAGCGCCAAAGGAAAATCCCATTTTCAAAAATATAATCCGGCTGAACCATGGGGAGAAGAGGAGATGAATGCCGGCGATATTGTCAGAATTTAAGTCAAGAAGAATAGAGTGATAAACGAAAGGCGAGAATCGTTCTATTGGACGGATTGGGAGTTGAACCCGGCTGAAATCCACCTGGTAATATTCCGGCTTTTTAATGATGATTAAATCCGGCAATACTTTTAACAATTCTGAATTGAATTCCGCTTGTTGCGAATGTAGCGAGTCGAGGACTCTAAACATGACTGGTTGAGTGCCTTGATCATATAGTCCCCATGGTTGGATGTCATTAACGTTGAATTCCATTTGGGTTTTGTTTTTAAGGAAAAGGATCACATCCCCATTCTCTTCTGAAAAGCCGGCTGGAATGCCGGTCAGAACTGTCAATACGAACCAGATCATTGAGTACTTTATCATGATTTTTTCCTCCAATTGTCATCTATTTCGAGGTTTACATTCGGGTTGACAATAACCTTCCAATTTCTCTTTTTCGATCAAGCTTTCGATTTCCTCAGTCAGTTGATCATCAGTTCTCATAATTACATGACACGCTATGAGCAAGAAAGTATTCGATTCTGGTCAAAAGATTATAAGGATTCAATTAATTTTGCGCCGGATTGAAAGACGACAGGGTTTTGTCCTTTTCATCACTCTGAACTGGCACGCTGGACTTTCATTGTTTAAAAACCGGCTATATTTTTGGTGATTTATAAAAAAGTTAACGAAAATTTCGTTCCTGTTCTACTACCAGCATGCCAATTCTTATTTCACTGTGCCATGTTTCAGATCGCCGTTGTCAAATACAAATTCATTTGTGACCGATCGATCTGTGCCGTATGCCGCTGTTACTCATTCGAGGCATGAGGATCATATGAATCAACCAACTCTGATGCCAAAATCGACGATTGATTTCCTGACAGTTAAAGGCTTTATTAATCTTTTGAAAACATATCATTAGACATTTCATTGAATGAACCTATCTTTGAATAATCTATTGAAAAGGAGTCGAAAGACTACCTTTTGGTAGTAACTAAACTACCTCAGATCTGCAAGTCGGCTTTACCCATCCAATCCGTTTTGATCCGACAATCAACGTGCTTGATATGTGAACTCGAGCAAAAAATGATCGCCGCTGTTTTTCTAGGCCAAAATAGGAATTTCATTCTATTTTGTCACTAAACTGTTCAAAACAGTTGACGATTGTTCAACTATTAACAGATCAAATCAAAAATTATGATTGATCGAGAATGATGAAAATAGCAGCCATGTACTGAATAGCGAATATGGACAGAGGGGATGAGGAACTAGACTTTAAATTTTTCACTGAGCGAGCTATGATATTGATATCGGGTGATTTTTATCTTCTCAGATTATAACCATTTCCCGGCGATGATATTTTTATAGGTTGGGAAACGATCAAGAACTTCCTTATTCAGGTCGATATTTTCCGCAGGAATGCGCAGACGGTAGAAGCCTCGGCTGTTTTCAAATAGCGTGACCACATTGGTATGCAGGTCTTTCGCGATCCGACCCAACATGGGATAATAGCCGAACTGATCGATATCCAGCCATCCTCCGCTCTCCTCGATACTTCTTTTTTTAGCAACCGCGAATTTGAGCAACACTTCAAAACGGTTCTCGGTCAAAGATATAGCCTCCTTACCAAATTGATGCGGCAGGGTAAACTGAATGTTCCATTTGCTCTTTTCTAATCCGATAAAAGTCAGCATCATCTGCGAGGGATTCGGCAGGTGCCCTCGTTCATAGGTCCAGCTTGTGGCTAACGCCAGAAAAACAGCGATGATGGCCAACTTG
This sequence comes from Calditrichota bacterium, assembly GCA_003818595.1. Classification (GTDB taxonomy): domain Bacteria; phylum Zhuqueibacterota; class Zhuqueibacteria; order Residuimicrobiales; family Krinioviventaceae; genus Fontimicrobium. The sequence continues at coordinate 1,010 of RPQV01000628.1, read as the reverse complement.
GAAGTCAACAAGAATATCTCATCACCATACTCTGTCTGCCAAGGGGAGAGGACAGGCCAAATCTTTACGACCTGCGAATAGATCAATAACAGCGTCGCCAGAATAGCCAGATAGGCAGTAATGGTGAATCCGCGATGGGTGAACGTTTTGAACAGGACACTCCCCATGATGGCGGCGGTGATGGTTGACAACACCAGATCCGGGATATAAGCCTCGAGCGTTTTAATTCCCATGACGAAATACAGCAATCCGGTAACACCGGCGATGATCAGACCCAGCAGTAGGAATCCGCCGATTCGCCAGCGCCAGTGTTTTTGGATTACTTTTAGTTCCAGAGGACCATAATCAAAATAGGCCAGTGCAATCCAGAAGAAAGTGCTGTTCAGAGTTGAGGCAAAGATCATCAGGGGCGAAATACTGTCCTCGTTGGTCATTCCGCGATAATACATGATCAGGCCGACAAATCCCCAAATGCCTATTGCCATGGCTAACCATACCAAACCGAAATCATGACCGATGTTTATTCTTTTATTGCCTGACTTTTCAATTTTCTCCCACAGAGAGAACAAAAGCAAGGCAGAAAAAAAATAAATAATGGCCTGAGAAAGGTAATAGAACTGATAAAAACTCTCCCGGTTCATTTCATCCTCTTCTTTATTCTATATCCACCTGCAGCAGTTTTTCGATCTTTCCGAGTTGGCTAAAGAGATTCACTTTTGGATAATTGGACCTTTATTAATCATTCCTTCACTTTTTCCCCGACTGGAGCCTTTCCCCGCTGTCTTCCGATACATCCTCGGCGTCACCTCAAAATACTCCCGAAACAGCTTGCTGAAATGGGCCGGACTGGAAAAACCGGCCTGAAAGGCAATCTCGCTGATGCTGCTGCTGGTGGTCTGCAGCTGCTGTCTGGCGAATTCCAACTTGACGATATAGATGAACCGTTCAGGCGTCTGATTCATCACCGCCTTGAGCTTGCGGTAAAGCTGACGCCGGCTCCAGCCGATGGT
>RPQV01000627.1 GCA_003818595.1 Calditrichota bacterium | reverse complement strand
TAATCATTTGAGCAGGTTTCTGCAGAGGATATTGGGACGGTTCACGCAAAGGCAATGATGCTGTCCTGTGAAATGATTCAACCACAAAGTTCACGAAGGACACGAAGAAACCAAGTCATTGCAAAGTGTTTATCCCCATTTTTTGAGTAATGAGCTTGGCCTGGATGCAAGTGACATCCTCTACTGGGAGGCCGATTTTCTGTTAGCCTCCCAGTAAGAAAAACGAGGCAAAATTTATTGTAACTGCTGCAACTTTTCGATAGCGTTTTTATTATTTGGATTGAGTTCGAGAGACTTTATATATTTTTGGATTGCCTGTTCCTTGTCGCCATTAATCATATATGCTTCACCCAAACTATCGTATGTATTTGCTGACTCGGGATATGCGGATACATTCAGTTTGAATAATTCAATCGCCTCCTTTGTTTTACCGGCCTGCAAATACTGATATGCCAAGAGATTCATTTGTTTTTCATCAAATGGAATCCAGCTGTCGTCTTTATCGCGTTTCTGGGTAAACATGTCAACTGCTTTGGCAACGCCTTGAGCATTTAATATCTTAAAGAACTCGGCTCCCATGAGAAATTTTAACACTTCTTCGTTGAATCGTTGAGGCTGCTCCAAAGGCACCAAATGTCCTGCATTTTGAATAATGACTTTTTGAGAGCCGGAAATACCCGACTCGATAGCGCCTGCATGGACAAAAACATCGGGAATATCAAATTCTCCGAGGACGATGAAAGTGGGAATTCGAATCTCATTCAAGATGCCGATTGCGGGACGTTTGGGTTGCTCGGCCAGTCTGTTTTTTGCTTGATCAATATTCTGAGGAAAGCCCTGCATGAGATTCCAGAGATTTTCTCTTACGTCCTTATTTTGTGGAGCGATCTCATAGGGATCTTCTTTCACGATGTATTGTAAAAGTTTTTGCGGATCAGCATAATCTGCCGGTGTCAGTCGTCCTCCCCGTGTCAGGAGATGGTCGGAGTAACTGAATCCGCTGACCACTGCGCCGACGACAATCAAGGCCGAGACCTTTTCGGGATGTTCAAGAGTAAAGTCAATGACGAGTCCGCCGCCGGCAGACATGCCGATTAAAATGGCTTGATCAATTTTGAGTGATGTGAAAACCTGATAGAGATCTTGAATATTTGAATAAGTTTTTTCAGGTTTGGGTGAGCGTCCATAACTCCGGCGATCGTAACGAACGACGCGAAATTTTTCCGCAAAAACAGTAAACTGATCATCCCATACCACACTATGTACCAAACCATCATGAATCAAAACAATGGTTTCATCTCCTTGTCCATTGGTTTCATAGTATAATTTACCATCTTTAACATCTATATAGCCTGATTGAAAAAGATTTTGTTCGCCGGTACAGATCGTCGTCACCAGAAATCCAACAAGCCAAAAATAGGAATATAGTTTTTTCATATTGCTCCTCATTCAAAGGCAGGAGTGGTCTTTTATAAATGTCGCTGATATTTAGGGAGTCCTTATTTTAAAAACATCAATTTTATGGTTTGTATTTTATCTTCCACCTGTAATTTGCATAGGTATAAACCGGTGGCTGCCAAATGGTCTTCATCATCCCGTGCGTCCCATTGAAAGCGGTGAATCCCGCCTTTCTTCTGTTCTTTTATGAGCGTCCGGATTCTTTTGCCCAATAAATTATAAATAGAGACATTTACCTGTGCATCACTCGGCAACTCAAACGTGATCAATGTTGATGAATTGAACGGATTGGGATATGCCGCATGCAAAACAAGCGAAGAAGGGGGTGTTGTTTCTGTTTCAAAGACTCTGGAACCCGCATGGAAAAGCTCAACATTCTCGAACCTCGCCTCACACAAAGCACCGTCATTATGAGCGGTTACCATCAGGCCGGCGTAAACCGGATCAGGCATGGACATCGAGACCACGCCGATTTGCGTCCAGTTCGATCCGTTTTCTGATTCGTATGCTGTGATTCGGCTGCCGGACCGCGTTAACTTTACCCAATAGGGTGCGGAGGCATTTGTCCCGGCCGTATGAGACGAACCACCACCCGTGCTGCTGCGCCGCTGAAACGCCAGACCATTTTCCGCAGACATTATCATCATGGCGTGGCTGGAATTGTTGTTTAAGGTATTGCGAATCATAACGCCGGCCTTTGCCCAGGGATCGGTTCCTGTCAACGAGGCTACCCTGGCTTGAATTTGCAGATCTCCGCGTATTTCCTGATAGACAAAATGAAACTCGTCAGCTGTGTCCCACACGTCATTGCCGGAACCCGTGACAATCAGGGTTTGTCCGCGAACGCCGGCATTCCCCGCAGCGGCAGTGGTGCCTATATCCCGCTGCTGCCACGGCAATGGCAACGCTTTCAGTGCATAATCGATGTTCAAATAATCGACTTTACTTCCCTCGGCATCGACATGAAGCCGCAAATCACCAATGCCGGCGTTTAGCGGGATTTCGGCAAGCGTCACTGTTCGCCAACTCTGCGCCCCGGTGAACGGTACCGAAATGACTTGGGAAATTTCTTTGCCGCTCAGTTTGAGACGCAGCTTTGCATTACTTACCGATGATGCTGAACGAATTGAAATATCATAGACATCGGTGGTGGGAATAGTGATTCTGTAATTGAGCCATTCGCTTGCCTTCATAGAGGAGACGCAATAGCCATTGGCAACTGCGGTGATTCTATCAATATCAACTGCATCCCAGCGATAGAAACCAAACTCATTGCGCGCATCGGCATCGTGAAAACCAAGGCCTTCACCGCCGCCATCGTAATTCTCGGCCTGAATAGCTGCCGGAATCGCAATGGGGCTGCCGTAAAATGGTCCAGCCGCCGGCGCCAGGTAGATATAATTGGGCGCAGAGAAAACTGATATACCGGTATTATCGGTTGCCCGTGCGGTTATTTCATATACACCGGGGACAGCATGATTCCATGAGAATATCCAACCGTCAGTCGCTGTATTATCGGTGCCGACATATTCACCATTGGCATAAAAATCGATTTTTATCACGCTGCCGTCGCT
>RPQV01000626.1 GCA_003818595.1 Calditrichota bacterium | reverse complement strand
GCCGCCCAACATCGCGTGCGCCCAACAGGGGGAATTGGTCACATCCACCTGCGGGTAACGCAGACTATTAATGTGATACAAAAAATGCTGGAATAAAAAGATTTTATAATTTATTTAGACTCAATATATTCTGCTGTTTATATTAAATGAAGAGTATCATTGCTTTTCAGGATTTTTAGAGATGAATGATCGTATTTCATCAAGTCCAAATGTATGTCACGGCAAGCCTGTAATAAAAGGAACAAGAGTATTAGTAAGCACTATTCTCGGGGCACTAGCCGGCGGAGATGCAATTGATCAAATACTCGAAGATTATCCAAACATTACTGGTGAGGATATCTATGCTGCTTTGCAATTCGGAAATAAAGAAAACGATTCGATCCCACATATGTATGTTGGTCCTGCCTGCGATGCTATGCACCGCCGCCGCGGCTGACAAGGAACAGGGAATCCCGACATCCCTTCAGCCGCCCGCATGGGAGTTGCTATGGATAGACGAGTTTGACGGAAACGTGCTGGATGACTCGAAATGGACGCTCTGTGAGCGCGGCGGTTCGGACTGGCAAGACACCATGTCTGACGATCCCCGCCTGCTGAAGATCAGTGACGGTGTGCTGCACCTCATCGGAATCGTCAATGACGACAAAGTCAAAGACACCTCTCCCTATCTGACGGCCGGCGTCACCAGCCGGGACAAATTCGCCTTCAAATACGGCCGAGTCGAGATCCGCGCGCGGTTCAAGAGCGCTCAAGGCGCCTGGCCGGCGCTGTGGATGCTGGGTGCTCAAGCCGGTTGGCCCGCCTGCGGCGAGATCGATCTAATGGAACACCTGAACTTTGATGACATTGTCTATCAGACGGTCCACTCCGAGTTCACAGTCAAGGGCGGCAGCGCCGACGCGCCGAAGAAAGGCGGGACAGCCAAAATCCATCGCGATGACTGGAACACCTACGGGTGTGAGTGGAACGCCGAAGCGATTGTTTTCACCGTCAACGGCGAATTCACTCATTCCTATCCGCGGGTGCCCGCGCTGGGCGACAACCAATGGCCATACAAACAGCCTTTTTATTTCATTCTCTCCATGCAAATAGGCGGCGAATGGGTCAATGGGTCAGGCCCGACGAATCCCGATCACTATCCGGCGGGCATGGAAATCGATTGGGTGCGCGTGTATCAGCAAAAGAAATCGTCCACTCCGGCGGATGGAGGCAACAGCAATTAGACACGCCTGATTCGCGACGTTACATAAATAATGATATTTAATTTCGATAATGATCCAATCCGCCCTATTCCAAACGCAGCCTACATATTGCGCCGGGAATAATTCACGACAATAAATTGTATTATCGTCAGTTTTTCATGAATTTCTCAAGCATTCATCAATGTATCGAGGCTCATCATCGATCCCCTGAATCATGACACAATCATGCAAGAGGCGCCCGCGCCGAAAAAACGCGGCATTGCACGAATTCTGCTTCTGTGGACGCTTGGATTTATCCTGCTGTTTATAGGATCGAGTCTCCTGAGCGTGCTGGCATTCAAGTTTCTGCCACCGCCCACTTCTTCCTTTATGGTGCAAAAACAATTCAGTCGGGCTGATAAAAAGGCAAAACCCCGCATTCACTATCATTGGATCAGCTGGAAATCCATTCCCTCCTCTCTCCCCCTCGCCGTCGTCGCCGCTGAAGATCAAAAATTCCCGCAACACAATGGATTCGATTTGGAGGGCATTGCCGAAGCGCGCGAACGCAACAAGCAGGGCGGTCGCTTGCGCGGCGGCAGCACCATCAGCCAGCAGACGGCAAAAAACCTCTTTCTCTGGCCGAGCAAGAGTTATCTGCGCAAAGGATTGGAGGTGTGGTTCACGGCTCTGATCGAAACGCTGTGGAGCAAAAAACGCATTCTCGAGGTCTATCTCAACATCGCCGAATTCGGCGACGGCATCTACGGCGTCGATGCCGCGGCGGAACATCTGCTGAAAAAACGGGCGACAGATTTGACGCGCACCGATGCCGCAACCCTCGCCGCGGTGCTCCCCAGTCCCAAACGCCTGCACGCCGACCGTCCTTCGGCTTATGTGCAGGAACGCATATCCGCCATATTGGATCAGATGGAGTTGCTGGGAAATGGGTATTTAGCGCAGATAGCGCAGTAAGATCATCGTTCAAGATCAAAATGCTTTGCCAATACATAATCCTCTAATTCACTACCATCAATTCGGGAGATTATTGCATAAGGTAAACCATTTCGTGTAATGATTACATCACCTTCTTCGTTGGCATTTTTGATATATTTGGAAGGCGATTTGCTTAGTTCTCTAATATTGATAAATTTCACAACTACTCCTTTTAAAGGAAGCTGATTTTAAATCATGAGATCATTTATCATGCTCTGCGATCTCTGCGGCCTCTGCGTTAGTTTGGAATGTTGGAGTGCCTGGGGAATTGTGCCTTGCTTCTGGGAGTCCGACTTGCGGTCGGGCGCCCAGTCATAACTCTCATCAAGGCTGAAAATCCCGGAACAGTTTCCCCCAGCGGCTGCTTTTACGCAACGCCCGCTGCCGCCGTTTCCCCACCAGCGGCCACCAGATGAAATCATGATAGACATAACTCGCCCAAATGAATAAATAGACCAGCGGGGTGTGGAAAAAAAGATGCTGCAGCGGCCGGAACACGCCAAACCACAGACGGTCGCCGACAAGGCTGGCAAAATTATCGCCGACGGTATAGTGTTGGCGATGATTTGCCGGGATTTCACCCAGAATCTCGATCTCTTCTATCCGTCCGACGCCGAGTCCGGCCTCATGCGCCAAACAAATATAGGGGATGGTCATGGGATCGAAACCCATTAACCACGAGGCGACGGCATCGACCGCCACCATGTCGCTGCCGGCGAGCAGCAATGAGGTTTCGTGAGGCATCATGGTGCGCGGTCCGGGACCAGAACCGGAAACCGTGCCGTCCATCACCGCAAACAGTCCGCTGTGAATTTCCTTCTGAATGGTCAATAGATCAACCAGCGTCTCGTGAAT
>RPQV01000625.1 GCA_003818595.1 Calditrichota bacterium | reverse complement strand
TTGCATTGACAGCAACCATACTGAAGGAAGCATCAAGTTTTGGAATTATCTGAAAGAAAAGCATCTCGGCAATGCCCGCAAGGCGCTCGGCGATGAGGCGGAAAAATACGAGCAGCAGGGGCGCGACATGGGCTTTGAAAAAGCGGTGGAATATGCGTTGGATTACAGAAAAGATTAAAATCAGATTGGATTAATCCGCATAGAATTCGGTTTCAAATAGAAAGCTGTGATGATTTTGTAGGTCGTCGATGAAACCATTTCTAATGACATATGATCGATCAGTGATCATTTTGTTGCTGTTATCACTCCAGGCATTCTCCGGGGACAGACTCTCGTCATTCACATCTGTTGATCCCCAACTGCAGCTTTCACACGACTGCATCAGCTGTATCCTTCAGGACAGCAGGGGATTTCTGTGGATTGGCACGGAACGAGGCCTGGATAAATATGACGGCTATAACATTACAGAATATCTCCATGATCCCGATAATCCCAGGAGCATCAGCCATAATTTTATCAGAACTATCTTTGAAGATCCGGCGGACAGCGGCAAGGTGTTGTGGATCGGCACTAAAGGCGGAGGACTCGACCGATATGATCGGGAAACGAACGAATTTTCGTCTTTTCAGCATCATCCTGATGATCCCACCAGTCTGAGTCACAGTGACGTCAAGTGCATTTTTAAAGACCGCAAAGGCATCTATTGGATCGGCACAGAAGGGGGCGGTCTCCAACAATTTGACAGAACAACCGAAAAATTCTTCCCGCACAACTTTAATCAAAACGGCTCCATCGGTTTATCCTACGGATACGTCTTTTCAATGTGTGAAGATCATCAGGACTTGCTCTGGATCGCCGCGGGCGGAGAGGGGCTGTATCAATATGACCGGAGAACCGGAAAATATTACCGATATACGAGTGATCCGAAAGATCAAGACAGTTTACCCTATAATGTATTTGCCGTTTGTGAAGACAGCGAACATGACCTATGGATTGGTACGCAATACGGCCTGCGCGGGTATGACCGGGAATCCGACGCCATAATACGGTTTCCTTTTAAAAATGGCTCACTGCGCGTTCTGGACAATGCCAATATATGGGCGATTCATAAAGACCGCGTGGGACAATTGTGGATTGCCACGATGGGAAATGGTTTATTCTGCATCGACCCCAAGACGGATGAATTTTATAACTTTCAGCATGTTGATGACAATCCGGCCGCTGTGCGCAGCAACACCCTCTCTTCTGTGTGTCAGGATCAGTCAGGAAACATCTGGGTAGGCAGCTATTGTTCAGGAATTACCAAGCTCGTCCCCTCAAATCGTAAGTTTGAACTTTACCGGCGAATCCCCGGTGATCCGACCAACCTTACCCTAAATCGGATTTCTTCATTATATGAAGACGCCGCAGGCGCCCTTTGGATCGGAACGCTGGGCGGAGGTCTGAAAACATTTGACTGCGGAAACAAGAGATTTTCCCAGATACAATACATTGATGAAACAGAGATTTATGCCATCAGCGCAAGCAGAGCAGGGGAGATGTGGATTGCATCCCGTACCAGTCTCATCGAATTCAATCCGAGCAGCGGGAAATTCATTCATCACCGCGGAAAGTTTTCAGGATATCACCCTCACGTCTATACCCTGATACGCCGATTATCAGAAAAAGATGATGCAATTGCAGGTATTTTAGAAATCGGCAATTCTCAGGATATAACCAGGGAATTTGAAATTGATCAGCCGATTCCAGTTCTCGTCACCGTCTTGGGGGAGGGGAATAAAGATCAGCTATTTGATCGAGGGTGGATCGAAAAAGACGGCGCGGATAATGCCGTGTGGCAAATGGATTTTACCATGACACGTCATGCGGAAGGCGGTTACGATAATCGAATCCAATGTTCACTGCTGACGCTATCCCCGGGAAAATATCGATTACGCTATGTTTCTGATGCCACACACTCGTATGACAACTGGTCATTCGAAGCTCCAAAATGTAAGGAATTATGGGGAATTTAAATTTTGCCGGTTTCACCACAGGAAGCTGAAAAGCTCGCGTCCTATTTGGATAGGGAATATTACTCTGAGGTTTTAGGCGCCAAAGGCGGTGAAGTCAGTTATGTTTATACAGACCGGACAGATACCTTGTGGTGTGTGATTTATAAAGAAGGTCTTTATCAATTCGATCGCAGGTGCAGGCAATTTGTCCCTTACGATATTGATCGAGACCAATCGGTATCCAAGGAAATCTGCTTGATTTATCAAGATCGCTCCGGTGTGATTTGGTTCGGAACCGTCGGAAAAGGGCTTGTCAAGCGTGTACCTGCTGACGGTCACGGTGCAGAAGAAACTTTTCATTTCATTCGTTATCAGAGGAATGATGACGTTCCGAATTCCATCAGCAGCAATACCATCCATTCCATCCTTGAGGATCGAGAGGGGAATTTTTGGATTGCGACTGATCTGGGATTGAACAGATGGGATGCCGGTACGGATTCATTCATCCATTTTCGTATGAGCGACGGCCTGCCTTCCGATTTAATCTACGGCATTTTGGAGGATGATCAGGGAAATCTGTGGCTGAGCACCAATCATGGCCTATCTAAATTCAATCCCAACACCCGAACGTTCAAAAACTATTTTGACGAGGTTCAGATACAGGGGAATGTTTACGGCATCAATGCATTGTGCAGGCGTCGAAACGGTGAAATGTTTTTCGGCGGAGAGAACGGTTTGAATGCATTTCATCCGGACAGCATCCGAGAGAACAGCCATATTCCATCAATTGTCATCACCGATTTTCTGTTGTTCAACAAGTCAGTGACGCCGGGCGGAAAATCGCCGCTGAAAAAAACAATCACCGAGACATCAGAGATCCTTTTAGCACATGATCAGGATGTTTTCTCCTTTGAATTTGCCGCGTTGGATTTCACTCATCCCGAACAAAATAAATATGCCTATAAAATGGAAGGGGTTGATCCGGACTGGGTTTACACCGATGCTTCCCGACGCTTTGCGACATATACCAGGCTTTCCCCC
>RPQV01000624.1 GCA_003818595.1 Calditrichota bacterium | reverse complement strand
TTTGACGATGACGTCGGTTTTTATCAAGGGTTCATAGCCAATATAATCAAATCGAAGACGATACGCACCGACGGGAAGGCGGGTGATGGTGAATCTTCCTTCCAGATCGGTTGAGGCGCCATAGTTGGTATCCAAAACAATCACATTGACGGCAATCAGCGGTTCCTGCGAACGCGCATCGATGACGGTGCCGGAAATAGAACCCATGGGCGTCTGCGCCAGAGCAGCCATCCCATGAGCTGTCCATAAAATGAATGCCAATATCTTTCTCATATTTATTTTCCTCATTGCTCACTTTAGTAAAATCAATTGTTCACTTTAGTAAAATCAGCTGACAATCTTTATTAATCGCGAGCATTAACAGTGATCCTTCGAGAAAAATTCCTCAATTTCGCCATTTGTCTAATATTTGTCTAATGACTATGAATCACTCTATCTCGGCGCGGCCGGTTCAACTTTTGCTTGCCTTTAGCCGATTGAATGTGTATAATTTGCGTCGACTGCCGGTCATCACGCCGGATTGCCACGCTTCTTTTTAAATAATCCGGACGAATCCCGTTATCAGAGGCGCGCGTTTGCGGCTGATGATCAATAATCGGCGGGATCTAAATGAGGAGCAGCAAATGAAAAGTATGTGGTTGATGTGCTGTTTGATGATTTTCTGTGCCCCACGATCGATGAATCCCTTTCTTTCCGGTCGTATCTTGTTTCTGGGGGACAGCATTACCGAGGATGGTCGGTATGTCAGCATTGTCGAGTATGAGCTGTTTCGCCGCTTTCCCACCAAAAACATCGATGTCATCAGCATCGGATTGTCGAGTGAAACCGTATCCGGATTGACCGAGCCTGGTCATCCTTATCCCCGACCCAACGTCCACGAACGATTGCGGCGGGCCTTGGTCAAGGTTCAACCGACCGTTGTTTACGCTTGTTATGGTATGAATGACGGCATCTACCATCCTCCGGGAAGCGAACGGCTCTCGGCGTTTCAAAATGGAGTGCAGGAGCTCATCGCCGCGGTACATTCTACGAAAGCACAATTGGTGCTGCTGACCCCGCCTTTTTTTGACGTTCAGCCGATTGCCGACAAAGCAGTATGTTTGGATGCGTCCCAATTCGGCTACGCCTCGCCTTATGAAGGTTACAATGATGTTTTAGCCCAGTATGGAGAGTGGTTGACGACGATCCAAAGTGAGGGCGTTCATGTCATCGATTTGAACCGGACAATGCAATCCTTTACCAAAAAGCGGCGGAAGGATGACGCGGCTTTCACCCTGAGTCCCGACGGCGTGCATCCGCAAATGACCGGTCACGCCTTGATGGCGCGACAGATCCTCGAATTTCTGGATGTTCCCCTTTCTTCGGAGGATGTGGACGTCTATGCCCGACAATTGGAACAGGATTCGCTCTTTCAAATGGTGCACTCGCGCCGGCAAATGCGTTCGTCGGCATGGCTGGTGGATATCGGATTCATCAAGCCGGGCGATTATCCTGCCCTGCCGCTGGAGGAAGCTGAACGTCGCTGCCAAATAGAAAAAGAGAAAATCCTGAAAAGCATAAAGCTTTAAGATTCGTTTTATAGTCGCTGATTGTAGGAGAGCATATGAATAGGATTTTTGTTTTAATCGTACTGATTTCCGCGAGAGTTCCGTTCGCACAATCCAACAATGTGAATTATGATGAAGCTAAAGTCCCGGTTTTTGATCTGCCGGATCCGCTGATCTTGGCTGATGAAACGCCGGTCTTGTCTTCTCAGATTTGGCTGGAAAAAAAGAGACCTGAAATCCTCACTTATTTTGAAGAGCAGGTTTATGGTCGAGCACCTCGCTGGGAACATCAAATTACCTTTCAGATACGTGAACAACAAAGGGGAGCGCTTGATGGAACCGCGCTTCGGCGGCAGGTCAGGATTTATCTGCTGGGAAGTACGAGCGGTCCCTTTATTGACCTGCTGATTTATCTGCCTGCGGGACTGGACAAACCGGCGCCCCTGTTTGTCGGTCTGAACTTTTACGGCAATCAGACGATTATTGATGATCCGGCTATCTTTTTGCCGGAGAGCTGGGTGGATAATGAACCCGAATATGGGATTACCGACCACAAAGCGACTGAAGCCTCCCGCGGCGTGCGCGAATATCGATGGCCGGTCAGGCAGATTCTTGCGCGTGGTTACGGCGTCGCCGCCATTTATTATGGCGACATCGATCCGGATGACGAAGGCCGTTTCGACAACGGCATTCATCCTTGGTTTTATCAGCCGGGACAGACTCATCCCGCTGCGGATGAGTGGGGCGCAATTGCCGCCTGGGCGTGGGGATTGAGCCGCGCCATGGATTATTTCCAACTGGATGCCGACATCGCCGCCGACCGCGTGATCGTGATGGGACATTCCCGTCTGGGAAAGACCGCTTTGTGGGCGGGTGCGACGGATCAGCGCTTCGCCATGGCCATTTCCAATAATTCCGGTTGCGGCGGCGCCGCCCTTTCCAAACGACGGTTCGGCGAAACGGTCAAGATCATCAACACCGTTTTTCCGCATTGGTTTTGCGACAATTTTAACGCTTTTAATGATCAGGAGGAAAAGCTGGAGGTTGATCAGCACGAGTTGATCGCCTTGATGGCGCCCCGACCGGTTTATGTTGCCAGTGCTCAAGATGATTTATGGGCTGATCCGCGGGGAGAGTTTTTGGCTGCCCAAGCGGCTTCGCCGGTCTACCAGCTCTTTGGCCTGCAAGGACTGCCGACGGAAGAAATGCCCGCAGTGAATACTCCGGTCATGGGGACAATCGGATATCATATCCGTACCGGTGTGCACGATGTGACGCTATATGATTGGGAGCAATTTATGCATTTTGCCGACCTGCACGGCATGAATCGTTAACAGGTGAATAATGTATTGAGAGAGGGTTTCAATGCGCCTTATAAAGCTTTGCATAATGCTCAGTATCATCGGCAGTTTTCTCTACGCAGATATTCCCGCTGGGAAACAGACTCGAGCCGGGCTTTATGTCACCGCACAGGAGTGCTATGCGAGAAT
>RPQV01000623.1 GCA_003818595.1 Calditrichota bacterium | reverse complement strand
CTATTTTCAAAGTGATCAATGATCCGCCGGTGAACCACTATTTTGCCACCTATGAAGGAGTGCCCTCTGACTTTTATCTGCTCATGGCGGGGTATGGTACGCGGATGATGCGGGATGAGGTCGACATTCCATCCGGCACTCCGAATTTTGCCTCGCAGACGCAACCATCAATTCCCGATATCTTGACGCCGGCGGCCGGCCAGATGCTCAAATCGGACGTTGTGCTGAATTGGACAGGCGCGCGCCATCTGTCCGGCGTCACCGGTTATGAATTTCAGTTGGACCGCGGCGTCATAGTAGCGGCCGCGGACACATTCGCAACGCCGACAATTCCACCCGGTGAGCACAGGATACGCGTGCGGGCGATCAATGCATTGGCAAACCGAGGCGGCTGGTCAGAAGAGATCACCTTTACGGTCACCGACCAATACAATCTGACCTTCATCGTGCAGGTACCCAAGACAACTCCGGGCTCTGAGCCGATTTATCTGACTGGAAATTTCAATGGCTGGACCCCTGGAGCGGGCGAGAATGCCTTGCCGCTGCAGCAGATTTCACCACAGGAGTGGTCGGTCACCGTATCGTTCTCGCCCGGCACGGCGCTCGAGTACAAGTACACCCGCGGCGACTGGGCAAGGATTGAAAAAGATTCGCTTGGCGCCGAGACCGCCAACCGCACCTATACCACCACAGCAGAAGATGCGGTTATCAGGGATGTGGTGCAGCGCTGGGCTGACATTCCCCTGTCGGTTGGCGAGGAGGATGCAGTGCCGCGACTTTTCCGGCTCTATCAGAATTTTCCCAATCCCTTCAATGCATCCACCACCCTCTCTTTCGAGTTGGATCACGCAGCCCGGGTGACCCTGCGCATTTATGACATCACCGGTGAGGAGCGCGCAGCCCTTTTGCAGGGGGTGCTCAAGTCAGCGAGTCGACATCAAGTCGACGTGGATGCCTCCGGGTGGAGCAGCGGCGTCTATTTCGCGCGTCTCCAGGCGGACGACCGCGAGGCTGTGACCAAGATGATTTTGATCAAATAACCAAAGATAAAAGAATTCTGAAAATATAGATGGCGCGCTGCGGATTTATTCCGAACAAGTTGGAGAATGGAAGGCATTTGGAGTCCGACTCCAAGTCGGGCTCCAAATTTGCGTCCACTACTTATATTCATGTTAGCCTTTATAAACAATAACGAGGTTGATAAGAGTTGAGAGAGGTACATGATGAATCCTGAGATAATGACGTGGTTATGCGATGGTGCTGCCTGGCTGAAATATGCGGTTGAACGTCAACTGTTGAATGTCCCATCGGATGTTCGTCCCGTTGTGCATGATCAAGCGGTGACGCAAATCATCAATCGCCTCAAGGATCATGACGGTGGCCTTCCTGCATTGAAGACGGGCAAAATATCATATAAAGGGCACCTGTACTGGGATTTGTTTTTCCTGGCTGATATTGGATTGACCATTGAACAGGTGAATTTACATACTGAAGTGGAGGAGATCTTCGGCTGTCAATTGCCAGACGGAACGTTTGTCACGGGCGCTAGCTATAAACCGTCCTACTTTTGCATTCCGACGATTCTGCTCTCATCGATTGCCAAAATGGGGAACAAAGATGATCCACGGCTACAGAAATATATTCACCTGATTTTCGCATCGCAACGTCTTGATGGTGGCTGGCATTGTGCCAGAAGTCGGGCTGTTAGACAGAAACTCCAACATACGGAATCATGCCCTATGGATACACTCAATATCTTGTTGCTGCTTGGACAGTATAATGAGTATCGAACTGAGGATCAACTTCACGGTGCGCTTGATTTCTTGTTGACGCATTGGGAGAAGAGAACCGAACAATGGCGTCCCTATGGGTTTGGCATCGGCACAGAATTTACCCGACTAAGCTATCCTGCGGTTAAATATGGGGTTCTCCGTGTACTGGACGTGTTATCGTTGTTTCCGTATGCCAGACAACAGAGACGTTTCACCGATATGCTCAACTACGTTCAGTACAAGGCATCTGCTGGGAAATACACGGCGGAATCGGTGATGAAAGCGTATACAGCCTTTGATTTTGGACAAAAGAAGGAGCCGAGCCGATGGCTGACCTTCTTCATGAAACGAATTGAGAAGCGAGTGGAGGAAAACACATGAGGAGGGGTTGTCAGCTAACGATGCGCATGAACGGCGACCAGAAAGGGCGGGCGAGAAAATTGGTTGCGGTTCTGTCGGGTTTGGGTTGCGCCCGCCCTTTCTGGCGCGTTATGCGCGGCGTTAAATACCAAGACCACGAAGCTGTGATTTTCATCCATGATGGTATTTTGCTGGAAGGCGAAATACCCTTAAACAAAATGAAACTGGTTCAAGCTTGGATCGAAATCCACAATGAAGATTTGATGGCTGATTGGGAATTAGCCATAAATGGTCAAAACGTTTTCAAGATTGATCCATTAAAGTAAAGAAGCTATTATGAATCCAAGAATTAAAGATGTTAAGCCAAACGACGATTATACCCTCATTTTGACATTTACCAATGACGAAGTCAAAATATTTGATTTGAAACCCTATCTTGATATAGGGATATTTAAAGAATTAAGGGAAAAAAGCAAGTTCAATTCAGTTCGACCACTATTAGGAAGTATACAATGGCAAACAGGACAAGATTTGTGTCCTGATACTCTATATTTGGAAAGTGAAGTATTTGCCGAAGTTGAGGGTAATGCTGAATCGATAGCACTATAATTTTGAACTGTTTCATCTTCCGGAACTAATATTTCACGCTCGGCAAATTTTTTCCAAGTTGTTTATAAAATTATCACAGATATTTGATCTTGTAGGAACAAACAGCAAAAACGGCATAACTTTTTTTGCTCGTACCAAGTAAGTCCAGATCGTTGGGATATGGCAATGTTGTTTGAAATTCGATAATGATACCCAGAGAATTGGGGTCGGACCAAATCAACTCTTTTATAAACATTGTGATAACTGTAAAAAAACCTTGAAAAAAGGCCTTAGAATGCATAAATATCCCTATAAAATG
>RPQV01000622.1 GCA_003818595.1 Calditrichota bacterium | reverse complement strand
TCGGGATTATAATTCACCATGATGGTTTGGTAATTTAATTCGGCAAGGGTTTTGACTGAATTGACGCAACACCAGTCGAACTCGACCGAACTGCCGATTCGATAAGCCCCGCCGCCCAGCACCATCACCGAGTTGCGATCCAAAAATCCGATATCATCTTCGCCACCATTATAAGTCAAGTACAGATAATTAGTCTGTGCCGGGTATTCGGCCGCCAACGTATCGATTTGTTTGACGCGGGGAAAGAGCCCATAGGCCTTGCGCAATTCACGAATTTTAAACTCATCCGTGCCCAGCGCACGGGCGATTTGCTCATCAGAAAAGCCGAACTGCTTCGCCTCCTCTATCAAGTCCCGCGGACATCGCTGTTCGCCGACGGTCAGTAATTTTCGCTCGATATCGACAATATTTTGGATTTTATAGAGAAACCATTTATCAATATGCGACAACTCGTGAATTTCATCGATACTCATACCCGACTTGATGGCTTCCGGCACCGCGAAAACGCGCTGGTCTGTCGGCTCGGACAGTTCCTGTAGAAAATCATCGGCCGTCTTTTGCCGATTCAACACCAGACCGCTGGCGCCGGTCTCGAGCATGCGCAGACCTTTCTGCAGCGCTTCCTCAAATTTCCGACCAATCGCCATCACTTCGCCGACCGACTTCATGCCGGAACCGATCCGCTTGGAGACCTGCTTGAATTTTTTAAGATCCCAGCGTGGAATCTTGACCACGATATAATCCAGAGCAGGTTCAAAGCTGGCTTTGGTCACCCGCGTAATAGAGTTCGGAATATCGATCAATCCATAACCGAGCGCCAGCTTGGCCGCGACATGAGCCAGTGGATATCCCGTGGCCTTGGATGCCAATGCGGAGCTCCGCGACAGGCGGGCATTGATCTCAATCACGCGGTAATCCTCGCTGTGAGGATCCAAGGCGTATTGTATATTGCACTCGCCGATGATTCCCAGGTGACGAACCGTCCGAATCGCAATCTCCCGCAGCTTGTGGTATTCCTTATTGCTCAATGTCTGGCTGGGGGCGACGACAATGCTCTCGCCGGTGTGAATGCCCATGGGATCGAAATTTTCCATATTGCAGACCGACAGACAGTTGTCGTATTGATCGCGGACAATTTCATATTCGATCTCTTTCCAGCCCAAAAGATATTCTTCCACCAGAATCTGATTGGCATAGGTGAGTGCCTTTTGCGCCAAATCTCTGACTTCAGCTTCGTCCCGGCACAGACCGGATCCTAATCCGCCCAAAGCAAACGCGATGCGGATCATCACCGGAAATCCGATTTCATAAGCGCGAGCCACAGCCTCATCGAGGTTGGTGACGGCAAAACTGCGCGGCGTTTTGACATCGATCTGACGCAGTTTGGTGACAAAGAGCTCGCGATCTTCGGTGTTGCGAATGGCTTCAACCGGCGTCCCCAATACCTTGACGCCATAGCGCACCAGGACGCCGCTTTTATCCAATGCCAATCCG
Organism: Calditrichota bacterium; assembly: GCA_003818595.1. Classification (GTDB taxonomy): domain Bacteria; phylum Zhuqueibacterota; class Zhuqueibacteria; order Residuimicrobiales; family Krinioviventaceae; genus Fontimicrobium. Next base: position 1,552 of record RPQV01000622.1, on the reverse strand, counting down.
CAATTGAGCGCCGTTTGCCCGCCAAAACCGAGAAGAATGCCGTCGGGCTTTTCTTTCTGGATAATTTGTTCGACAAAATAAGGCGTCACCGGCAGAAAATAAACCTGATCCGCGAGGTGCTCAGATGTCTGGATGGTGGCGATGTTGGGATTCACGAGAATAGTGTAAACACCCTCTTCCTTCAGTGCTTTGATCGCCTGACTGCCGGAATAATCAAATTCGCCCGCTTCACCTATTTTCAAAGCAGAACTGCCGAGAATAATGACTTTTGAGGGCAGATTGTTCATATCAGCATCCTTTTAAAATCGTCAAATAAAATCGCCGTGTCCAATGGCCCGGGCGCGGCCTCGGGGTGAAACTGCACGCTCTTGAAAGGTTTGTGCAAATGTCGAATACCCTCATTGGTGCCGTCATTGGCATTCACAAACCAGGGTTCCCATCCCTCCGGCAGTGTGCGGCCGTCAACGGCATAACCATGATTCTGCGAGGTGATATAACAGCGCTTGGTACCCACTTCAACGCAGGGTTGATTTTGACTGCGATGGCCAAATTTCAGCTTGTAGGTGTCCCCACCGGCAGCGAGCGCCAATATCTGATTCCCCATGCAAATGCCAAAGATCGGCTTTTCTTTTTCCATCGCTTTACGGATAATAGTAATCGTCTCCCGGCACATCTTGGGATCACCGGGTCCATTGGAAATCATCACCCCATCAAAGGGTTCAGCAGTAAAATCATAATTCCAGGGAACACGGCGAACCTTCAACCCCCGCCGGATCAAACAGCGGATGATATTATCTTTGGCGCCGCAATCCATCAGCACCACCGTCTTATCCCCCTCACCATAATTCTTCGGTTCCTTGATGCTGACCTGTTCGACCAGGTTGATTTTATTGGGATCGTAAAAATTTTTCTGATCAGTGAAGAACAGACAGCGACCGAGCATGGTCCCTTCTTCGCGCAATCTTTTGGTCAACATGCGCGTGTCGATGCCGTACAGGCCCGGCACATTATTCTCACTCAGCCACTGTCCAAGACTTTTCACGGCGCTCCAGTGCTGATAATTCTGGGCATATTCTGAAACAATCAAGGCAGTGATTTTGATGGAAGATGATTCATACCATTCATCGAGATCATCGACGATCTTGGATTCGGGTACGCCATAGTTGCCGATCAGGGGATAGGTCAGAACCAGAATTTGACCGTAATAAGAAGGATCGGTCAAGCTTTCCGGATATCCCACCATGCTGGTGTTAAACACCACCTCCCCGGCAACTGAAAGTTGCGCGCCGAATGAATATCCCTTAAAGACCGAACCGTCTTCCAATTCAAGTCGCGCTTTAATCTTTTTGCTGTCCATTCGTCATTCACTTTTTAAGAATTATTAAAAACCCCAAAACACAGTAATATGCCGACCATGAGTTGGGGTTCCAGATAAATTAATGATTCAAGAGCAAGATTTGCAATCAAATAAAGATACGACATTTTTCGCCCAATCACAACCGTTTCTTGTGGAGAATGGATATCCGACCGCCTGCAGTAATACCTCAGTTAT
>RPQV01000621.1 GCA_003818595.1 Calditrichota bacterium | reverse complement strand
CGTAGCCGAAGCCCTGTTGGCTGAGCGTAGCCGATGCCCCGTTGGCTGATCGAAGCCGAAGCCCCGTTGGCTGAGCGTAGCCGAAGTCCCGTTGGCTGAGCGAAGCCGAAGCCCTGTTGGCTGAGCGTAGCCGAAGCCCCGTTGAATGCAGGAATGTAATCAATTTTTTCAGCAAGTAAAAGCGCTGGAAATCTCCGTATGTGTCATGACTCGACCTTTGCCGCATAATCTTGAAATATGTTGCCGAACAGCGATCCTGATCAATGAGTTGTCAGAGAGGATGAAAAATCGACATCGCTCTGAACTCATAAATCATGTTGATTGGAATTCATTGTGTTTGACAGACCCCGGGGGCGGGAAGATATCTGTCACTGCCGCCGTCTCAAGCGGAGGACAGCTCTTCCTGGTCTTTCTGTAAAATTATGGAGAGTACCCGGCACAATTCTTTTCTTTTATTTTGCATATAATTCTGCTAATTTAATTGAAATTCATCGTAATAATTCTTATGATTGATATCGTTTCACGACATTTAAATCAATGAGAGGAGAGTAAAGTGAAATCTTCAACGATCGTCGTCCTATTGCTCTTGGCCTTGAATGTGATGTTTTGCCCCTGGTCAATGGTTCAGGCGCAGGGACTGAAAGACTATTATGATGATTTTCTCATCGGTGTGGCGCTGGGGAGAAATTTCGCCATGGACGAACAGGTGGTCAAACTGGTGAAGCAGCATTTCAACAGTGTGACTCCGGAAAATGAAATGAAATGGGAGGTCATTCATCCCAAGCCGGATCAGTATGCATTTGAAAAGATGGATGCGCTGGTTGAATTTGCCCGGCAGAATAATCTCAAGGTCATCGGCCATACGCTGACATGGCACTCGCAAACCCCGCGCTGGGTGTTCGAAAATCAGGACGGCAGCCCTCTGAATCGCGAGGCGCTCCTCGCGCGAATGCAGGAACACATTCAAACCGTGTTGACCCACTACAAAGGCAAAATATGGGGTTATGATGTGGTGAATGAGGCTCTGGTGGATCCTTCGGGCGAGAGTGAGGAGATATTGCGCGACAGCCCCTACAGGAAGATCATCGGTGATGATTTTATCGAGCATTCCTTCCGTTTTGCCCGCGAGGCCGATCCGGATGCCGAGCTTTATTACAACGATTATAACATGGCCAATCCCCAAAAGCGGGATAACGCCGTCAAGCTGCTGCAGGGATTGCTGGCAAAAGGGACGCCCATCGACGGCGTCGGCCTGCAGGGACACTGGAACATTTACGATCCGTCTATAGAAGACATTGAAGCGGCCATCATAGCGTATCATAATCTGGGATTAAAAGTGATGGTCACGGAACTGGACGTGAGCCTGTACAAGTTTGATGATCATCGCAACCTCTATCCCGAGTCAGTGCCGGACTCGATGTTGGCAGTTCAGGCGGAACGCTATGCGGCGCTGTTCACGCTCTTTCAGAAACATCACGACAAAATCACCCGCATCACCTTTTGGGGACCGACGGATCGCTATTCCTGGTTGAATAACTTTCCGGCGCGCGGCCGCGCAAATTATCCAATGCTGTTCGATCGTCAGGGTGCACCCAAACCAGCCTATGATGCGGTCATCCGCCTCAGGGAAAAGGAGTGATGATGAGGCTCTGTCGCTTTTTCAGCCGAATCATCGTTGTCATTGCCGGACTGGGTATACTGCCATACCGGCTGTTCGCCGCTGATGCCAAGATTGATCCCGGTTCCACCTATCAAACGATCGAAGGATTCGGCGCCTCCATTGCCTGGTATGACAATTGGCTCCCCGCCCACCCTTACCGCGGGGAAATCTATGATCTCATTTTTAATGATCTCGGTCTTGACATCCTCCGTTTGCGCAATGCTTATCGCTATCAGTCCGGGAATTTTTGCCGCGATATCCAAACGATCGTGCAGCAGGCCGGCAAAGTCATGGGACATCCGCCGCGCATCCTCATGTCCTCATGGTCGCCTCCGGCTGATCTCAAAAGCAACGGCAAGGTCGAAGACGGCGGCACACTGGCGAAAAAAGATGGACAATACATGTACGAGGAATTCGCCGATTATTGGATGGACGCACTGGCGGCATATGAGGCCTTGGGAATCGTTCCCACCTATATCAGCATTCAAAATGAGCCGAGTTTCAAGGCCGACTGGGAGAGCTGCGTGTTCAAAGAGACGGAAACGGCAGATTATGCCGGCTACGACAAGGCGCTAAAGGCCGTTTATGATAAACTGCAGCATTTGCCGTCGCCGCCCAGGATTTTAGCGCCCGAGGTTCTCGGCATCGGCTATAGCCTTTTTCAGACGTTCAGCCGCAAAATGAATCCAGATTATTTCTACGGCTACGCTCATCATCTCTATCACGGCGGGGATGAAAACAACCCCGATTCTTTCAAGGGAAATATGAGCGCCATCGCCAAGGAGTTTGACGACAAGCCAATATTTCAGACCGAATATGACCGCGGCGACTGGTTCAATACCGCATGGATTATGCACAACTCTCTGGTGTTTGAAGGCGTCGCGGGTTACCTCTACTGGGGATTGATTTGGGGTGGAGGCGGATTAGTCAACCTGGAGAATCCCTGGAACAGCGGCAGCTGGACGACTGATCATGGCTACATTATTTCTGACGCCTATTGGGCCTTTCGTCAATATGCCGCGTTCATTGATTATGGCTGGAAACGCATCAAGACGGAAACCGATTCCCCTTCATTGCGCATCTCCGCCTATCGCGCCGCTGATGGTGATTCGCTGACAGTGGTGATTTTGAATGTCGCCGCTGCCGAAGCAGAAATTAATCTCTCAGTAGCTGATTTTGAAACCGGCAGCGGTCGACTCGTGCAGACCTCTGCTGAGCGCAAGGGCGAGGAGCTTGGTGAGTTCATTCCCGGCAATTCGCTGAAATTGGCGGGGAAATCGATCACCACGATTTCACTCACCGGCACGATGAACACCCGCGTGGCCGATGAATCGACAACGATCCCGACATCGATCAGCATTGATCAGAATTACCCCAATCCCTTTAAT
>RPQV01000620.1 GCA_003818595.1 Calditrichota bacterium | reverse complement strand
CCGGAAGAGCTGGAGAAGAACGTCGGACCGGTGCCCGAGACGAAAGATCCTCGTCCCTCGTTTATGGATGAATATCAGGCGGCAACCGGCAACAGCTGCGGATTGCTGAGCGAGTATTGGGAAACGATTTACCGCTATCCGCGGCTGAGCGGTGGCGCAGTGTGGGACTGGGTCAGTCCAGGCATCACCCAAAAAGCGCGTTTTATCCCTTCGGCAGAGCCGGGATTGCCGGAAGGATTCATCATGGGCAGCGCGCAGCTGGTCACCGGCCGCATTGGCAAGGGGATCGCGCTCAGCGGCCATGATGAATGGGTGGAAATCTATCGCGATCCGCGGCTCGACATCGCCGGCGACCAATTGAGTCTAGCCTTATGGATTTACCCGCGCAGATGGAATGGTCACTCCCCGCTGATCACCAAAGGCGATCATCAATTTGGACTGCGCCAGAGCAGCCGCGATTCCCTCGAATTCACCATCCACAGCGGCAAACGAATTTTGCTCTTTGCGCGAGTCCCGGATGATTGGTCATATAAATGGCATCACCTCGCCGCGGTGTATGACGGCCGCAGCATGCGCATCGACATCGACGGCGCCACAGCTGCGGAAGCGCCGGCGTCGGGGAATATCGACTATAGCGCGTTCGCTCCGGCCATCGGCAAAAACACCGAACTGCACGGACAGGAGCATCCCGGAGAACTGTGCAATGCTGTGCTCGATCAGGTGCGGATTTACGACCGCGCCTTCTCACCGCAGGAATTGTATGATGACACTGCAGGGGGTGCGGTGCTCAAACTCGATTTTGAATCGGTCGAAGAACGCGGGGAATTTTTCAGTCTCGGCATTGGCGGTCGCACCTACGGCCTGATCTGGCCGGATCGTCGGGTGCAGCCGGAATTGTATGAGCTGAAAAAAGTACCTCAGCCGGTGAAAATCGAATGGGCGGATCAGGCCACGGGAACGGTGCGCATCGGCAATCGTTACCAGTTCACCAATCTGAATGAGCTGCAGGGCGACTGGAAACTGCAGGCGGATAATAAAGTGTTGCAATCCGGCGGGATGCGGATCGATCTGGCGCCGCAAAGCGAGCGGGAGATTCACATTCCATTTCAAAAACCATCCACCGAAGCGGGACGAGAGTATCGACTGCTCATCTCTTTCAGTCTCGAGCAGGCCACCCTATGGGCGGAACAGGGGCATGAAGTCGCCTGGGAGCAGTTGGAACTTGCGGTTGCTGATGTGCCGCCCAAGCCGGCAATACAGCATGCAGACGGGAGGATGACTGTAACCGAGCAGGCCAAGATCATCACGCTCCAGGGCACATCATTTGAATATCTTTTTGACAAGGAATCGGGTCGTCTGACCAGCGCCCTATTCGAAGGGAAAACCATTTTGGGAAAGGGTCCGCAGTTCAATGGCTGGCGGGCGCCGATCTCCAACGAACTGGAACGCGAATGGGGAGCGCGCATCATTGCCGACGAATATCGCAGTGCCGGACTCGATCGGCTGCAGCATCAGGTGGAGCGGGTAGAATGGTCGCAGAGCGAGGAGAGCGTGCAGCTGCAGGTCACCAGCCGCACAGCGGCCGCAGGATTCTCGGCTGCGTTCATCAATCAATATGATTATACTTTTTACAATGACGGTGAAATCCTGCTCACACATCAGGTGCGCTGTGAGGGGCAGTTTCCGGAATGGATACCGCGCATCGGTCTGCGTTTGATGCTGCCGGAAGAGTTTAATGAATTGACCTGGTACGGTCGGGGGCCGTTCGAAACGTATCCCGATCGGAAAAAAGGCGCCAAGATCGGGATTTACAGCGGCAAGGTCGGCAATCAGTATGAGCCGTATATCATTCCGCAAGAATACGGCAACAAAACCGACGTGCGCTGGCTCACCCTCACCGATGAGGAAGGCATCGGTTGGTTCATCAGCGGCGACCAATGGCTAAACATCAGCGCCCATCTTTACAGTCTCGAAAATCTCGATCGCGCCTGGTATATTCCGCAACTACAGCCGGATCACCGAGTGCATCTCTATCTCGATCACGCGGTCACCGGCGTCGGCGGCACGCCGGTCAAGACGCTGGAAAAATATCGCGTCAAAGCGGGTGTCTATTGTTATTCAGTGCGGCTCAAACCGATCAACGCCAATCGCGAATCGGCGTTGGAGCTGGGACGACAGGCGTTTCCGCTCATGGATCAGCAATGAGAAGATCACTCTTTGCGTGCGTCAGATTTCTTGGCAGGTTCACGCAAAGGCGCAATAACACAAAGACCTCGCACGGAGACACGGAGACACGGAGAGTAAATAATGATCATTTTTTTGAGGCGCGGCAGCTTTTATTGAAAATTTGAATCTGAACATCAATGAGAATCGTGCGAATACCGTTGTACCTGATAAGACGCCTCTCCGTGTCTTTGTGTCTCCGTGCGAGGGCAATTTTTGCGATTTTTGCGTGAAAATCACATAGGAATGAAATAGGTACAGCTATGATGATGAACAAAGCATCAAAAAGTATTTTTTTGGCTGTTCTGCTGATGGCTACGGCTTTGCTCTATGCCGGAGGGTGGGAACTTTTATCCGATTGGGAGAGTGCATTTGTTGACTGGACCGTGGTCAATACGCTGACAACTGTCGCCAATCCCCAGATCGATGCCGATAATCCCTCTGCAGCCTGCGGTCGATATGTGACCACCACCAACCAGTGGGACTTGATCTATGTCGATCTTTCTGAACCCGCTGATTTCACGCTCCATCCACTGTATCGACTCAAGGTACTGGCGCCGACCGCCGGTTCGATTCTTTACAAGTTTGAAAATGCCGGCAACACCCAATCGGTGACGCGCGAACTGTATCCCACTCCCGGCAAATGGGACGAGTTGTTGTTCGATTTCGCCGATGCGCCATCGGGCGTTTTTGTGCGCATGGTGATCTTTATCGATTTTCTCGGAACGACGGCGAATAAGTACTGGTATGTGGATGATCTCTATCGCAACACCACGGCGGGTGTCGACAGTCTGCCGCCCGGCGCGCCGACGTCACTGCGCGTCACCTG
>RPQV01000619.1 GCA_003818595.1 Calditrichota bacterium | reverse complement strand
TCTGTCGGCAGCAATCATATTTGCGGTAGTCAAGATTTCTCCTCGCTGCGCTCGTCGAAATGACAAAAATATTGGGATTAAGCCGATAGGCGGACTGATCTCAAAAAAAGACACCCTGGCGCAAAGAATCAGCCTGACGATTCCTCCGCATTACTCTGCGCTCACTGCGCGCGTTAGTTTGGAAAATAGGCATTCAAAAATAATGCGCCGGATTTGAGCCGGAGATTGACGAGCATATTTGCGAAGAAACAGGTGACGACGTTGTTCTCATGAAAGACAAACAGGGTCAAGTTATCGGCTTTGAAAAGATGAACTTTTCGGCTGCGGCGCCGCAATCCATGCGCATTGCTTTTGAAGCCGTTTCCATTTAGACGGTCACTTAATCGCCACAGCCACTGTTTTCTTCCCACGAAATAATCCAAAGACTTTGACTTTCACCTGACCACTCTAAAATTCTGCCGACACAAACAGCTGCAGCTGCATGGAAAATTATTTAGGGCATCTATGAGAGAGGATCATAGCTGCATAGCACGGCTTTGATTTAAAGTCGAATGTTGCATATTTATCAAAATTTGGAAAGACATCAGCGTGGAGAACATACTTTCCGCCATCGCTTCCTGGGCAGAGGTGAATGACGGCTTGTTGATCTAAAGAGGAATTTCATACCCCGTCTCACCAAAAAGCCCAACACCTCAAAGCCGAGGGCAAAGACTACCGTGCCTTTGAAATCCTCAACCTCGGCAAGTATGAGCACCGGCACCACATCAGGAGAGGAGAATATTGGCGTTCATTCGCGTTCATTAGCGGTTGATTCTCCCCGTCTCAGCGACTCCGTACGAGACCGATCCGGTCAATTCCTCTTGCGGTGCTTTGCGTTTCTTTGAGGTTTTGCGTGAATCATTTCAGTCGTCTGCGAATTGATTTATCCCCAAAACCGAGGTGTTACTGGTGCGTCGATGTTTTTCTTGACACTCCTCGGAGACATTAGTATATTGGCTCAACCCTTGAAGGAAATCATGATGATGCGACGAAAAATCGCCGAACGATTCGCTCATTATTGCGTCGACGACCCTTCCCGCCGGCAATTTGGCAGGCGATTGCTCGGATTTTTTGCCGGAATCGGTCTGCTCGGCAGGGAGACTGCACGACAAAAAAGCATCATGATGAACACCTTCAGCATCGCCGGTTTTCAATTCCATGACGGCATCCTTCATCTCGGTGAATTGAGGGAGGAACAGCCGTTGTTTTTGGCCGCAGAGCCGGACAACCCCCATGACGAGTTTGCCGTCAAAATCCTCACCCTCGACGGACTCGATCTCGGCTATGTCCCGCGCAGCGACAACAAGGCGATTTCACGCCTGCTCATCGCCGGACTGCCTCTCAGCGCCCAGATCGCCGCGGTCCATCCCGACGCCGTGTCTTGGCAGCAGGTGCAGGTCAAGGTGCTGATGTCGGTGTGACTCTGTTGCAGCGCTTATGAAGCAGCAAAAGGCCGCATATTAAACGCCTTCCTGATCAAGATTCACCCATATCGGGCGGTTAATACAACACATTTCGATAAAAATTTTTCTGTCATAAACCGGGTATTGTCATGAATCCATTCGCGCTATCGCTCGCTCTCATTCTTCTGGCCGGACTTTTTCAAGGCTCTTTCGGCCTGGGGATGAAAAAATTCGCCCCGCTGTCATGGGAATCCTTTTGGGCGCTCTTTACGATCATCGGCATGATGATCATTCCGCTGATTTGGGGCAGCAAAGTTGTTCCGGATCTTGGAGCGGCCATTGCTGCCGTGCCGCCCAGCGCCTTGATCGCCTCGCTCTTTTTCGGCGCCTGCTGGGGAGTCGGCTCGATCATGTTCGGACGCGCCATCACCTACATCGGCATGTCCATCGCTTACGGCATCAGCATGGGGCTGGCGGCGGCAGTCGGCTCGCTGGTTCCGCTTTTCAATATCCCCGATATCTTTTCCCATCCGAGCACGCCCTTTATTCTCCTCGGCGTGGCGGTGATGGTAGGCGGCGTCGCGGTTATCACCGTCGCCGCTGTGCGCAGGGATAGATCGCTGCAAAAAAACGGCGCAAACATCGTCGGTGTTCAGAAAGGCAGGCTTTTTCGCATCGGGTTGCTGTTCGCGATTCTCAATGGCGTCTTTTCCGCATTTCTAAATATCGGCTTTGTCAAAGCCGCGCCCGCTGCTCAAGCCGCCGTCGAGCAGGGCGCTTTGCCGCGCAACGCCAGTCTGGCGGCGTGGATCGTGGTGCTTTTCGGGGGATTTTTAATCAATCTGAGTTACTCTTTTTATTTGATGATCAAGAACAATTCTTTTAAAACCTATTGGGCAAAAGGCGTTGGCAGGTGTTACCTCGCCGTGCTGCTGACCGCTGTGTTGTGGTTTGCCGCGTTGGGACTCTACGGTCAGGGCGCCGCCATCATGGGCGAACTGGGGCCGGTCATCGGTTGGACCATGTTTCTGGCTCTGGCGCTGATCGTCAGCACGTTTTGGGGCATCATCAGCGGTGAATGGAAAGGAGTGAACAAGCCGAAATGGATACTCCTGATCGGTGACGCACTGCTCATCCTGTCGTGGATCATCCTCAGCCTTGCCAACAGCACAAGAGTCTAGCATGCGGACAGCCGACACTCATCACTCATGAATTGAAAGTAGAGAACGCTATGGATCATCGAGAACGATTTTACGCGACCATCGAACGCCGCCCGGTAGATCGGCCGGCCTCATGGCTGGGTCTGCCGGATCCCCAGGCGGTGCCGGGGCTATTGCGCCATTTCAACGTTTCCAGTCTGGACGGCATTCGCGAGGCGATTGAGGATGACCTGTATCCCGTCGAACTGCCGTATCATTCACCGACCGCCGACGCCATTTATATGGCTTTCGATTTTGCCGGCAAGGGGCATATCGACCCGGCGCATCGGACGCTCAATTCGCCCGGCGTCTTTCAAGACGTCACCGATCCGGCGCGGGTGGATGATTTTGACTGGCCGGATCCGGCACGATACATCAGTCGCGAGGAATGCCGTGACGTGGTCAATCGCGTACTGCC
>RPQV01000618.1 GCA_003818595.1 Calditrichota bacterium | reverse complement strand
TTTTGTTAAACATCACAATAAAAGATATTAAACTAAAGTTACAATGTCAAGAGAAAAGTTTAACTTGAGTGAATTTTTATTGCGATTAGATGAAATATCTAAAGTATATCATCTAAAAAGAGCACAATTATTTGAATTAATTAATATTAGCGCAGCATATTACAGTATGATGAAGGGGGGTAAAAGAGGCGGATCATTTGATATGTTGCTGAAAATAGGTGAGAAATTTACTTCAGTTAATATGAATTGGCTATTATTCGGAGAAGGGGAAATGTTTATCAGCGATCCCGAGCCGACCGGTGTCGCTGCATTGGTCGCCAATGAGCTGTTGGGAGTGGGAGAGGTCTACCAGCTTGCCCAGGAGTTGGCCTCGCTGCCGGAGTCTCGCCGCCGTAAGCTCGTGGCATTGTTTAACAGCATTATAAAGCTGGAGGATGGAGAGGAACAAAAAAGCAGGTAAAAATCTGCAAAAACAGCCTAAGAAATAGCAAACCATCTGCAAAAACGCCCAAAGTCCCCCTAAAAATAGGTAAATATATCAAAACGAAAATCGTCTATAATGATTTTATTAACAGTGTTTTAAGTATTGTGTGAGAAATATCAAACCATATGTTTATTTATAGTGAGAGACGATTAGGAATTTGAGCTGCGATTGACTTGGGGATGATTTCACCGAAAATCAATAAAAATGCCGTGGTACCCAGAACCAAAATCGCACTATCCACAAAAGGTGAAAACACCAGAACCGCCAAGGAAGAGCAGGCCGCATTGACAACATTATTGCCGACCAACGTTGTTGTTAAAAATCTTTGATCACTTTTCAACAATTTTTGGGAAGATGCCGTTCTTGTTTCACCATAATAATAAACATGCAGCTTGAGCCGATTAGAGGCAATGAACGCTGTTTCCGATCCGGAAAAAAAAGCGCTCAACACCAACGTCAACAAGAACAATCCGCCGACCAACATCAGACAAACTCCATCGATGGACGTACCTGTCCACCGGTTTGATCAATGATCGATTGAATGAATGAACGGGTGTCTCTTTTACGAATGACCGCTTTCAGCACGACTTTTTCACCATATTCAGCATTTTGAATAGAGACATGAAAAGCCTCAACATTTTTCAAGACAGGATTCAGCTGTGGATAGGTGCATTTGATACAGACAGAGTCAGTATGGAATCGAGTAATTATCGTGGCCGAATCAAGCACCAGAGCCGCGGCTGTGCTATATGCATGCATCAGCCCACCCATTCCGAGCTTGGTACCGCCGAAATAGCGGGTGACCACGATCAAAACATTCGTCAGCTCTTTGCTTTCAATGACGTGCAGGATGGGTCTCCCGGCTGTGCCGGAAGGTTCGCCATCGTCATCACTTTTCGCTATGAGGCCGGTCTGTTGATGAATGCGATAGGCATAGCAATGATGCGTCGCATCGTCATATTGATCCCTGATGTCAGCGATCAATTGCTCAGCTCCCGCGCGAGTCTCAACAGACGCCGTAAAGGCGATAAATCGTGAGCCTTTTTCCTTGAACTCAGCGACAGCGGAACCGATTAATGTCTTGTAGCAATCCTGATCCATAAACCTGGTTTGCGATCCATGTCAAGCATTTAAAGAGCATGCGCTAAATCAGATCATCTCCACGCAAGCCGCATCCTTATGACCGGATGTGATAAATATAGGAAATTTCCAGATGATTTAAATCATTTTTTTACAGGTTGAGCCGTGAAAAAAGGTCAGGAATTCCTGAACGGGATTACTACGCCGGCTGAGAGCGAGGTGAAGACAATGATTAGAGCAAACGCAGAGCCTTGAGTGCACTATGGGCGGCATTCTGTTCCGCACGTTTCTTTGAAGTTCCTTTGCCGGTGCCGACAGATCGTCCATTAATGAGTACAGAAATGGAGAATTCTTTCAAATGATCGGGCCCTGTCTCTGCGTCAACATGATAATAGGGACCCTCCCATCCTTGACTTTGACAATACTCCTGCAGGATGCTTTTGTTGTTTCTCAGGTGGCCGTCATTGAGTAATAAATCGAGGCGACCGGTGATGTGCCGGTTTACAAACTGTCGTGCCGCCTGCAGACCTCCATCCAAATAGAGCGCGCCGATCAGGGATTCAACGCTATCAGCGAGAATAGATACCCGATGACGTCCTCCGGATCGCTCCTCTGAATCGTTCAAGAGCAGGAAAGCCCCCAGATTAATGGCGTTGGCTACTTCCGCCAACATATGGCCGCTGACCAAAAGAGACTTGTGATTCGTCAGAATCCCTTCGGTCTCCTCCGGATATTCAAGGTAGAGGAATTCGGTAACCAAAAGTCCCAGCACCGCATCGCCTAAAAGTTCCAATCTCTCATTGGACGCGTTTCGGTCTTCCCCTGTCTGCACCAAAAAGGAACGGTGTTTGAGCGCTTGGAGCAGAAGTTCAGGTCTATTGAAGGTGTATTCAAGCTTTTTATATAATACTGCCAAATTGATCGTACCAAATTCCAGCGGCGCAGGAATTTTCAGTATTCTCAACAACAGACGTCGAAAATTACCCGATCCCATCATAAATATTCGAACTAAATTATACGGCAGAATATCGTTTGAAAGCGATACAGGCGTTATGTCCGCCGAATCCAAATGAATTTGAAAGCACCAGATTGAGTGTTTTGCGCACAGGATTATTGGGTGTATAATCGAGATCGCATTCCGGATCTGGTTTTTCATAATTAATCGTTGGGTGAATAATATTATGATTGATGCTCAATATAGAGGCGATGGCTTCTACCGCGCCTGAAGCGCCGAGTAAATGTCCGACCATCGATTTGGTTGAACTGATTGAGAGTTTATAAGCATAGTCGTTAAAGGCGGCTTTAATGGCTTCGGTCTCAACTTTATCATTGTAGGGTGTTGAAGTGCCATGCGCATTAATATAATCGACATCATGCATTTGCATTCCCGCCTCACGAACGGCAATCTGCATCGCTCGACGCGCTCCATCACCTCCGGGTACGGGCGCGGTGATGTGATAGGCATCGCCTGTAAAACCGACGCCGACGATTTCTGCGTA
>RPQV01000617.1 GCA_003818595.1 Calditrichota bacterium | reverse complement strand
GTGTGCCGTTACTGACACAGACGCCGACCTTTGAGCCGGGAGTGTGGATGGGGATCGACCACGACGCGGTGCAGAAAATCAGTGCGGACGGCATTCTTGAGTGCTGGGAACAGGGATGTCAACTGTTGGGTGGAACCTACCGGCCGCAACTGCTCTCCGTACATGATGCGGATGAATATCTCGCCGCCGCTGATTCCGTGCAGGAAGAAAAGCGGAGAATGCGGGATGTATTAGATGCTTATCAGGCATTACAAGACCTCAAGGCACAGGGTAAAACACAGGCCATCGGCATCGGCGCTAAAAATTGGCGCGTCATCCGCGACATCAGTCGAGCGACCGATCTTGACTGGGTGATGTTGGCGGTCAGCTTTACGATTTTCAGCCATCCCCCTGAACTGATCGATTTTATGGATGAGTTGGCGGCCAAAGGCATCGGCATCATCAATTCGGCAGTCTTTCATGCCGGATTTCTGACCGGCGGCTCTTATTTCGATTATCGGTTACTCGACGAACAGGCAGAAGAAGATCGCCCCTATTTTGAATGGCGGGATCGGTTCTTTAAAGTGTGCGCCCGATTTCAGGTATCACCGGCAGCCGCCTGCATACAATTCGGCTTATCTCATCCGGGTGTGCTCAGCATCGCCCTGAATACCAGCAAGCCGGGGCGGATTCGCGGCAACATCGAATCGATCACAACAGCCATCGCCGCGTCATTTTGGCGTGCGTGCAAAGAGGAAGGTCTCATCCATCAGCATTATCCCTATCTGGGGTGATGACGAACCGTCAGAGGAGTATATGCAGGCTATTAAAAGCAGTCCCTCATCATTGGCCATCGATGCGCATCAGCATTTTTGGCAGTATTCGGCATCGGAATATGGTTGGATTGATGAGCGCATGTCGGCATTGAAAAGAGATTTTCTGCCTGCAGATCTGCGGCCGCTGCTCCAAGCTGCCCGGCTGCAGGGTTCGATCGCGGTGCAGGCGAGGCAGACCATCGAGGAAACGCGCCGGTTGCTGCAGCTGGCGGATGCCCATGATTTTATCCTCGGCGTTGTTGGTTGGGTAGAACTATGCAGCGATCAGGTGGAGCAACAGCTGGAGGAATTCGCGGCGCATCCGAAACTATCGGGATTGCGTCATGTGGTGCAGGACGAAGCTGACGATTTTATGCTGCGGTCGGCATTCGTGCGCGGCATTCAGGCGCTCGCATCATTGAACAAAACCTATGATATTCTCATCTTCCCTCGACAATTGCCGGCTGCAATTGAGTTAGTGCGCCGTTTTCCTCAACAGCGATTTGTCCTTGACCACATTGCCAAGCCGTGTATTCGCGATCATCTGCTCTCGCCATGGGCGGAACAGATTCATCGATTGGCCGAATATGATAACGTGTGGTGCAAAGTTTCGGGCATGGTGACAGAGGCGGACTGGAAAGCGTGGACGCCGCGAGATTTCCGTCCTTTCCTCGATGTGGTATTCGAAGCGTTCGGCGTTCAACGCATCATGTTCGGCTCGGATTGGCCGGTCTGCACGGTCGCTGCCAGTTATCAGCAGGTGTTTGAGCTTTTTGATCACTATATCCAGGCGTTTTCTGCCGATGAAAAAGCGTCTCTCTTCGGGTTGAATTGTGTACGGGCCTATGACCTCGATCTTAAAGGCGCAAAGAAAGACCTCGCGCGATAAGCTTCACGCAAAGTCGCCAAGGCCGCAAAGATGCGCAAAGGGTGACCTCGTACGGAGACACAGAGACACGAAGAATAAAAATAGTCATTTTTTCTTTGTGTCTCTGTGTCTTCGTGCGAGGTTCAAAGCATGATCCTTTTTGATGTTTGATTTGATAGGCAATATATTTCTTGTCAGGAACTGGAGTTTTTGTAGGAAAAAGCACGTATTTCATAATCAATATAATGAGGAGGCTCTATGTGTTGTTTGTGTTCATCTGCGGGAATCAACCGCCGCGCATTCATGGGGATATCCGCCTTGGCCATCACAGGCTCCGCCATTTCCATCGGCGCCGGAGCGCCGGCATCGGCTGAACAGGAATGGGATCCTTCCAAGCCGATGATCCGCACCGGAAAACCATTGACGGTGCAGCCTTTTTTGGTATATGAAATCCCGCAGCGACGGCCTCAGACCTCCTGGCGCTCGTGGGGCGGTCTGCAGACAGAAGATCATATTGAAGCCGAGGTGAACCGCATTACCGATGAACTCAAACGGATGCGGGAACAGGCCGACTTTGGCCTGGAAATCCTGCCGGTCATCAAAATCAAAACAGCCGAGCAGGCGCAACGAGCGCAGGCCGACAGGCGTGGTCAAGTCGCATTGATTTATGCGGCCGGCGGATGGACGAATTTGATCGAGGCGTGCTGCTCCCCGGAACATTTCAATTTGATCTTTCTCCGCCATCGCTCGGGGCCGGTTTATCTGTGGTATGAAATCATCCATAATCGATTCTTACGCACCGGCGACGCCGAGCATGATCTCGATGAGTATCGCCATCCGGCGGGAATGACCGTCGATGATATAGTCGTCGATGAATACCAGGACGTGCTCACCAAACTGCGCGCCATGTATGGAGTACACAATTTTATCTCCAGCCAAGTCGTCGCACTCGGCGGCGCTTCAGGCTGGTGTTATCCACAAGCGCCGCAAATATCAAAGGACAAATTCAAGTTGAACATTCATACGGTCGGGTACGATGACTTGAGCGCGCGGCTCAAAAGCGCCGGCAAGGATCGTGCTCGTCGAAGCGCCGCGGAGAGATGGGCGGAACATTATTTATCCCTACCGGAAACGACGCTGCATACCGACAAATCATTCGTCGTCAATTGTTTTCTCCTGTATGCGGTTTTCAAAGATTATCTGCATGACTACCAGGCGAACATTTTTACCATCATGGACTGCATGGGTGCGGTGATGCCGATTTCTGAAACCACTGCGTGTCTGACACTCAGCCTGTTGAACGATGAAGGGTATCCGGCGTTCTGCGAATCGGACTTTAACGCGATTCCAGCCGGCATATTGCTGCATTACATTTCCGGTAAGCCGGTCTTTTTTAATGATCCAACAT
>RPQV01000616.1 GCA_003818595.1 Calditrichota bacterium | reverse complement strand
GCGCAACGGGTGGCGCACGACCTGAAAAATCCTCTCGGAACCATTCAGATGATCCTGCAAAAATTGCGCACACTTGTGACCAAAGAGAACCAGGAAGTACAGGCCGCCCTTTTTCCCTATTTCGACAAGATCGAAAGCCGCATCGAATCCCTGCGCAAGATGACGCGCAATTTCCTCAAATTCGTCAACATCGAAGCGCCGCATTTTATCGTCATCAATCTCAACGATTTTCTCCAACGAACGCTCGATACAATCACTGCCGCTCTTCCGCCCGACATTCAACTGCGACGCGAGATTTCTGATGAGGTCACCGGCGTTGAAATTGACGTCGAACAGATGGCTTCGGTATTGGAAAACCTCATCGCCAACGCCATAGATGCAATGCCCAAAGGAGGCGATATCACCGTCTCTTTGCGCGTGGCACAACGCTTGCAATTCATTGGATATGACGATCGGCCGCGTGATTATGCACTGATCGAGGTTCGGGATACCGGTGTGGGAATGCCGGCTGATGTTCTTGATCACCTGTTTGAACCGCATTTCTCTTACTCTAAAGAAAGCAGTGGGTTAGGCTTGGCGATGGTGAAAAAAATCATCGACGATCATCGCGGCCAAACAGAAGTGGAAAGTGAAGTCGACGTGGGAACTCTGTTCACGCTGTATTTGCCGATCAGAATATCGATGCCATAATCCAATAAATCCTCATATCATGTTGCAAAAAGGAAACGTCTCGTGAATGTCAAACTATTGCTCGTTGATGACGATCCGTTTTTTCGCGAGAGTCTGAAAGAAATCCTGGTTGACGAGGGGTATGCCATTTCCGAGGCTGGAGACGGCAAGATCGCATTGGATATGCTGCAATCCAATGGCAGCTATGATTTGATGCTGCTTGATCTCGATCTGCCGCGCATCAAAGGAATGGACGTGATGACGACGGTGACAAAAACACATCCTGAACTTCCGGTCATCATCATCAGCGGCGCCGGCACCATTCCCTTGGCCGTCGAAGCGACCAAAATGGGCGCCTATGATTTCATTGAAAAGGATGATGATCCGCGTAAAACCCTGGTCAAAGTGCGCAACGCCATCGAAAAGTCGTACTTGTTGCGGCAGCGCAATCACCTGGTGAGTGAGCAAAAGGAGCGCTATCAGATAGTCGGCGTCGGTGCAGCCATGCAGGAGATTTTCCATATCATCGATCGCGCCGCCCATAACAACAGCAAAGTGCTGATTAACGGCGAAAGCGGCGTCGGCAAAGAGATGATTGCCCGCGCCATTCATCACGCCGGTGAACGGGCGGGCGCTCCATTTGTCGCCGTCAACTGCGCGGCGGTGCCGGAGACGCTGATCGAGAGCGAACTTTTCGGCCATGAAAAAGGATCCTTCACCGGTGCGCACAGCCGCAAGATCGGCAAGTTTGAAGCCGCACACACCGGCACCCTCTTTCTCGATGAAATCGGCGACACCAGTCTGATGATGCAGGCGAAAATTCTGCGCGCTCTGGAAGACAACCGCATCGAACGCGTCGGCGCGGAAAAGCCGACGGAAATAGACGTGCGCATCATTGCGGCAACCAATAAAGATCTCGAACATGAAATGGCTGAGGGCAACTTTCGCGATGATTTATACTGGCGCCTGTCGGTGCTCACCCTGCGCGTGCCGCCCCTGCGCGAACGGCGCGAGGATATTCCCGATTTGGCACACCATTTTCTTGAGGAGTTTTGTGCCCGTGACAAGACGCCGTGCAAACGATTGTCACCGCCGGCCCTGCGTCTGCTGTTGGATTATGCATGGCCGGGAAACATCCGCCAATTACGCAATGTGATCGAACGCATGTCCGTGCTCTGCGATGGGGATACGGTCGTCGCCCGAGACGTCGGCGACGCGCTGAACAGGAGTGAAAAAACGGCGGCGGATCCGTCGACGCAAACCCTCCGCCAAGCCCGTGAAGCCTTCGAAACCGATTTTATCCGCAACACCCTCCTCTCCTTTGAATGGAACATCCAAGCCGCTGCCGACGCCCTCGGCATCGACCGCACGCATCTGTGGAAAAAGATGAAACGATATGGAATCGAAAAGTGATGAATATCGCCGGGCTTTATAGGAAACCCCAGTCATGCGGGTTTTTGTAGCGTCCAAGTTCAAATAACCTCTCAAATTTCTCCGGTTTACGGCTCTTTGCTGCGCCCCAAGTTCAATCAGCCTCCTACATCCCAAGTTACGCCGGCATCCTGCGCCCCGAGTACAACAGGGGATGCAGAGTACAAAGGGTGTAGATCGATTTGAACTTTTACTACAACTCTGCAGAATGAACTTTGTGTCCTACGAGTTCTTCGTGGTTCAAACAATTCGTGATTCAAATATTGCTTCAACTCAAGCATCAATCAAATACCGCCCCGACGGAATTCGTCATTCTTTAAACAGAGTATCCCCCAAAATTTAGAGAATCAAATCTTATAAGATTTATAATAAATATTGAGTAAAGTGAAAGAAAAAGCTTGAAAAAAGCCTGCCTCCTTGTTTTATAAGCACGACCAAACGGTAAAACCGGTATCTGTTGCCGATATTCGGTTATTAAGGTCGAGAGGAAAAGGATTAGAAAGCGTTGTTCGTTGCGGCCGAGGGGTGACGGATTGCCGGCACCGGATATTAAGGAAAGAATATAGCATGGAATTGAAAAGCGTTATTCCGGGCACCCCGGGCTGATAAATGCAAATGGAGCAATTTGAAACAAATGGTGTTAACGGATGATGTGATGCCGGCTCGGCTTGGCCTTTTATAGGTAAAAGCCAAGGTTCGCCCGTGTACCGGACATGGACATTTCACTCCTACGGAGTTTCCCGGCTTGACTTTTGCCCGGCTATAAACATTCCACTCCTGACGGAGCGGGCAGGTTCTGCCGAACTCACAAATCAAGTTGATATGAATTCATGGTGATTTTTGAGCAACCTGACGATATCCTCTTCCAATCCCGTAGGGATGGAAAGTTTATAGCAAATCAATACCCAAGAGACTGTGTGAAAACGGAAAACAGCTGCACCCTGTGCGAGGTAAAAGTGGAACGGAATCGAGGGTG
>RPQV01000615.1 GCA_003818595.1 Calditrichota bacterium | reverse complement strand
TTTTTAATGCACTAATGTTGTTAATTTTCGGGTGAATTTCAAGGAAAATATTGCCGAAAATGTGAGCGCGTTCCTACCAGTCAGGAGGTTTGGCAAAAATTCTCTTGGAACCATGGGAAGGTAGAGTTTTGACTTTTAAATAATATGCGTTATTTAAAGATAAAACCAGAATACACCCCCATCTCTTTCCCATCATTCTCTTGCATTTCTCATTAATTTTTGTATTATAAATAGAATACAAAATGGCTGTATAGGGTGTCTGCAGATCCGGCACAGGCATTTTTAACCGAAAGCGTTCGGGGTCAGCAGAATTGTTTCAAGACCAAAATCTTATACTATTCGGCTGCAGAAAAAGCACATCAGAAACAAGCGATGAATCAAAATCCTGAACAGACAGCGCGAGATCACATTGATCAGCAGTTGACCGCCTGCGGCTGGAAAATCCAGCATATCAGACATGTGAATCTGAATGCCGGGATCGGCGTCGCTGTTCAGGAATATCTCACCGATGTCGGACCTGCCGATTATGTGCTGTTTGTGGACGGGAAACCCTGCGGGATCATCGAAGCCAAACGGGAGGAAGAGGGGCATCGCATCAATATCCATGAAGAACAGGGGGAGCAGTATGCCAAAGCCAGACTCAGATATCTCAATAATGAGCCGCTGCCCTTTGTCTATCTCAGCACCGGTGAGATAACCCGCTTTACCGATTTTGCCGATCCCAAACCGCGGGCAAGAGAACTGTTCAGCTTTCATCGCCCCGAAACGCTGCGGGAATGGATCAAGTGGAACCGACCGCTCCGCTGTCGATTGCTGGATCTTCCGCTCCTGCAGACAGAGGGACTGCGCGAATGCCAGATCAATGCCGTCAACAATCTGGAGGCATCGTTCAAAGACAACCGCCCCAGAGCGTTGATCCAAATGGCCACCGGTTCGGGGAAAACTTTTACCGCGATTACCTCTGTTTATCGTCTTCTGAAATATGCCAAAGCAAAACGGATATTGTTTCTGGTGGACACCAAAAATCTCGGCGAACAGGCAGAACAGGAATTTATGTCGTTCGTACCCAACGACGACAACCGCAAGTTTACGGAATTATACAGTGTCCAGAGGCTGAGATCAAGTCATATCGCCGCCGACAGTCAGGTGTGCATCAGCACCATTCAGCGGCTCTATTCCATATTAAAGGGAACCGAACTGGAAGAGAGCGCTGAAGAAGAAAATCCGAATGAACGCCGATGGCAGCCGAAAGAAATACCGCCGATTGAATACAATTCCCATTTGCCGGTCGAGTTTTTCGATTTCATTGTCATCGACGAGTGCCACCGCAGTATCTACAACCTGTGGAAGCAGGTGCTGGACTACTTTGATGCCTTTGAAATCGGCTTGACAGCCACCCCGGACAGCCGGACCTTCGGCTACTTTGACCAAAATCTGGTGAGTGAATATTCGCATGAAATGGCGGTCGCAGACGGCGTCAATGTGGGATATGATGTGTTCATCATCGACACCAGAATAACCAGAGAGGGCGCCACCCTTTGGAAAGGCGAATACATTGAGCACCGCGAGCGGCTGACACGGAAAAAGCGACTGGAACTGCAGGATGAAGATGAATATTATTCGGCGCAGCAATTGGACAAAGATGTCGTCAATCCCAATCAGATCAGAACCATCATCCGCACATTCAAAGAGCAGCTGCCGACGCTCTTCAGGGAACGCTATGATGAAAAAGGCAATTTTGAAGTCCCTAAAACCCTGATCTTTGCCAAAACCGACAGCCACGCCAATGATATCATCGACATCGTGCGCGAAGAATTTGCCGAAGAGAACAGATTCTGCAAAAAGATCACCTACAACGCTCAAGATCCTAAAAGTACTCCGGCCGATTTCAGAAATAGCTATCACCCGCGCATTGCCGTTACCGTGGATATGATCGCCACCGGTACCGATGTCAGACCGCTGGAGTGTCTGCTGTTCATGCGCGATGTCAAGAGCCGGAACTATTTTGAACAGATGAAAGGACGCGGCACCCGCATCATTGATTTGGACACCCTGCGGAAAGTGACGCCGACCGCCAGGTTCACCAAAGATCATTTTGTCATTGTCGATGCTGTCGGTGTGACGATCAGCTTGAAAACCGACAGCAGGCCGTTGGAGAAAAAACCCGGGGTGCCGCTGAAAGACCTGCTGCAGGCGATCGCCGTGGGCGCTAGAGAGGAGGAGCTTTTCACCTCGCTTGCCAATCGTCTGACTCGATTGGATAAACAGATCACGGAAAAGGAGAAGAAACAATTTGTCGCCAAAACCGGCGGGAAAACGGTCGCACAGGTGGTGAAAGATCTGCTGAACGCTTTCAATCCCGATAGTCTGGCGGATATTGAAATCAGGATCAGGACAGAAAAAACAGGCGCTTCGCCGATTGAGATCCAGGCAGCCGTCAAATCCGAGACAGAAATATTTCAGAACCAGGCCGCGAAGGTGTTCACCGGTGATCTCAACGAATTCATTGAAAATGTTCGCAAAGCTCATGAACAACGCATTGATATGACCAACCCGGATCAGGTGACGAGAGTCGGCTGGGACGTTGACATCCAAGTCAGAGCCGGCGAACTGATCCGCGATTTTACCACGTGGATGAAGCAGCACAAAGACGAACTGACGGCGCTGCAGATTTTCTATAACCAGCCTTTCCGCAGGCGGGAACTGACCTACAGCATGATCAGGGAAGTGCTGGAAAAGCTGCAGCATGACAAGCCGACGCTCGCTCCGTTGAATGTGTGGCGGGCGTATGAAGCCCTTGGACAATGCAGCGGATCGCCGCGCAACGAACTCACCGCCATCGTCTCACTGGTGCGCCGCGTATGCGGCCTCGATTCGCTGCTGACGACCTTTGATAAAACCGTGGACAGAAACTTTCAGGAATGGGTATTCAGGAAACAGGCCGGAGCGGTCAAGTTCAACGAAGAACAGATGGTGTGGCTGCGCATGATCAAGGATTATGTCGCCAACAGTTTTCACATCGACAAGGACGACTTTGACCTGAATCCCTTTAATGCGCAGGGAGGGTTGGGTAAAATG
>RPQV01000614.1 GCA_003818595.1 Calditrichota bacterium | reverse complement strand
AATTTATGATCGGCTGAAATGACTGTCGTCGAGGGAGTTATGAGCTTGCTGATTTCTTGGTTCGTGCCTATGGCAATAATTCGATTTCCTGAAATTGCAATAGCCTCGACGACGGGTGAATTAGGATCAACTGTATAGACAGTTCCATTTAATATGACCATTTCTGTACCCATCAGGTTATTGTGAAAAAGCGATAAGATAATAAAAAACAATATAAAAGATGTGGGGTTTTTCATTGTTCTCATTTCGACCTCTTTGTACAAATATGGAACAATTATTCAAATCCACAGACAAAATCGCAAAAAAAATGATAAAAATCTATAAATTATTTTTTCCATCGGTGAAATGACGAAAGTCTGAGGATGAGAATGGGTTGCGCTGTGGATAAGTCGCCTGTATTTAAAAAAGAGTGTGGATAAGTCGCTGTAATTAAGTCTAATATCAATATAAATAATTGTATAAGGCAATATTCACCTAACTTGTTACTTGAAGGGTTCTGGCATAATCGTTGCGCGAGAGGGGACGTTTATCCCTGATTTTGAAATACGATCGTGAGATAGAGTGACCATTACTATGAAGTTAAAGATTTTTGCCATTTATTTATTTTCACTCGTCATCTATGTGCCGTTATACGCACAGCAGGTGGATCTCGGCATTTCTCTTTATGCTTCAGCCACCGTCACTCAGCCGACGGATACGCTGCATCAAATTACTCCCGGTGATTCATTTTATTTTGTCCTGACAATCGACAATATAGTGTCTACAATCCATAGCGATTCTATTCAGGTGACGATGGTTCTTCCCGATGAGCTTCAATTTGTGTCAAGCGAGTTGCCGATCATCGCCAATTCCGGAAATTTTGTTTTCTGGACAATCGATTCGGTCTCGCCTGATTCTTCGCTGACATGGCGAGTGTTCGTAGCGGCCAATGAATCGATAGGCGCCAACGTCGATGTCATCATGACTCAGGTTTTATTGTTTTGTCCAACAGACGCCTCCGCGGAGAATAATGAATATAAGTGGATTCTTCAGGTCATCAGGCCTGATGACCAGCCCAAAGCGGTTGATTTGGCGATTATGATGGAGATTCGCACCGATTCCACAATCGAACAACAAGGATCAACATACCCTAAAGCAACTGCAGATGATTCTTGTATGGTTCTCTTGTCAATTTTTAATAAAAGCAACATTACCGCCCGCTCGATTGATTTGGGATTGAGATATCCCTCAGAACTATCTGCGGCAGGATCAACTCCTCCCTTTAAATCTCAAGAGGGACAGAATATGTTTTGGCATGTTGATTCTATGGCAGCCCTATCCGGTTATCAATTCATTGCAAAAATGGTTGTGGCGGAAGTGAAAACGGATGGAATATTATCGCTCGATGCTTTTGTGACAACTGAATATGATACGTTGGATGAAAATAATAGAGTCAGCTCTCCTATTTGGCTCTATTCATCTATGGCCGCTGAAACCTGTGATCTGAAAATCAATTTTCACGCTGTTACAGATTCTGTGATATCTGTAGAAGGAGAAGAGTATCCAGCAGTTATAAAGACAAATCATTTTGCCTATCATCTTTCTGTCGAAAATTTGGGACCGGCTGCTGCTGAAAATATTCAAATCATGGTGCAATACACCGATCAAGTCGTTTTTCAACTTTTCAGTATCAATCCTGATTCAACTAATGATCAGCTTTTGACATGGAGTGTACCATTGCTCCAGGCGAATGATGAATGGTCTGTTGATTTGTTGGCAATTGCAAACCAGCATATCCAGACTCTACCGCAGCTGCTTATTACAACAGCATCAGTATTCACTGTCAATGATCTGTCTTTGAACAATAATTTTGAGGATGGTTTTGTATTCGTTCTGGCTCCGCCCCTGATGTTGCCGGATCTTAGTCTTTCCGTGATCGTAGACGCTGATTCTTTCCAAGTGAGTGATGGTGATTCTGTCGCGGTGATCGATCAAGGCGGATCCTGTGATTTAAAGTTTCGGCTTTCAAACTGGGGCGACATTGAAGCAAAGAATATCCAATTTACATTTTCCTGTCTCGATTCATTATTTATTTCTCAAGTCAGACCTTCCCCTGATTTTCTCAGTGCTGATTCAGTCGAATGGAAAATGAAAAGCCTGGCACCTCGCCAGTCTTTTATCTTTCAAAGCAAAGTGGAACTGCCGGCAATTATGCCTGTCATGGTAAATCAGCTTCGGGTATCAGGTAGAGTTTTAGCCGAGAATGAAGATCTTTCAAAACTTTATAACAATGCTTTTATTCTGCCCATGATCAACCAGGGCGTTCCAGTCGAACCAATGGTTCCGCAAATTCATGTCGATCCTGAAAATGCGCAGATTGGCGATAAACTAATGATCAGTGTGCTTTTCCCAACGAGAGTGAAGGAATGGGATTTGATCGTCCACTTGCCCAATGGGGAACTGCTCAACAATTTTGCGGATCATTATATCTCTGCAACCGCAGTCAACCCGGGAGTCTGGTATCAGATCGATGAAGGTTATCAACATCTGCAGCTTTACCACAAGGATAGCGACGAAATTATATTTGAAGTGACAGCATCTGGTTTTTATCATAATCATGGGAGCGCACAAACCCATGCAACGGTTACCGGTCGTTTTGGCGTTGAACTCGCGAATGTTTTCCGAACCGAAGATGTCGATTTTCCCATCGACCTGTTCATTCCTGAGGCTCATGTTCAAATTCAAGTTTTTGATCTCAGTGGAAGAAAAGTTACTCAAGTCGTTGACACGGATTATCCTGCAGGAAAGCATACAGTTTTATGGAATGTAAAAACCGAAAGCGGACAGCTTGTCGGCAGCGGCACCTATCTAATGATGCTGCAAATTGGTGATCAAAAATTATGGAAAAAGTTTATCATAGTGAGATGATGGGCATGGGAAAAATACGAATCATATTTTGGCTATTATCGATTTTCATATTTGCTGCACGCGGAGAAAGCCAAGTCCGCGCCGGCTCGGCTTTTTTAAAAATGATGCCGGGGGCGCGACTTCAAGCCATGGCCGGAACATCGGCGGCATTGCTGGACGATCCTCATGCGGTTTT
>RPQV01000613.1 GCA_003818595.1 Calditrichota bacterium | reverse complement strand
TTTTAAAATCATCTGCCACCATGGTGATGTCAGCGAGAACTTGTGGACCATTGCCGATGATATTGACATCTTTGACCGGCTGGGTAATTTTACCGTCTTCAATCAGATATCCGGATTTGACATAAAACGTAAAATCACCGGGACCAATGCGCACTTCGCCGTTGGTGAAATATTCTGCGTAAAGTCCTTTCTTCACAGAAGCAAAGATTTCCTCTTTGGTATGGGGGCCATTCAGCATATAGGTGTTACGCATGCGTGGCAGGGGTGAAAAGCGGAATGACTGACGCCGACCATTACCTGTCGGCTTGACGTTATAAAATTGCGCGCTGATGCGGTCATGCAGATAACTGCGCAGAATACCGTTTTCGACCAGCAGGGTTTTTTGGGTATCATTGCCTTCATCATCGACATTGATGGAACCGCGAAAATTGGGATTGGTGCCGTCGTCGACGATGGTGACGATATTCTGAGCGACGGGCTTGTCGATTTTGTCGCTAAAAATGGACTGACCTTTGCGATTGAAATCAGCTTCCATGCCGTGACCAATCGCTTCGTGCAGCAGGATACCGGAACCTCCGGCAGCCAGAACCACCGGCATCTCCCCGCCTTCTGGTTTCACGGCCTTGAAAAGCTCCAACGTCCGCCGCACCGATTCATCCGCCAGTCGATCGACATTGGCGGGACTGAGCAGTTCCAATCCTCGTCGCGATGCCAACCCGAAACCATTCTGTTCGCGCCTGCCATTTTCCTCTGCAGTCACGTTGACGTTGATTCGCACCATGGGCTGATAATCACATACGATGCGGCCTTCGGAACTGGCAAACAGAATATACGCAGTCGAGTCACCAAAATAAATCCGTGATTTGACGATGCGAGGATCAGCGGCAAAAACCTTATCGTTGATTGTCTGCAGATAGGGTATCTTTTGATCAATTTTCACAGCTTCCCATGGCACATTGATGGGATAATAGTTCGGCAGAGAGTGATGAGCAAGTCCAATAGGTTCTGTTTTATTCCCAGACGAGGCAATATTCGCTGCAGTTCGCGCAGCCAATTTCATCGACGCAGGCGTCAGCTCTTCGGTAAATGAATAGCCGGTTTGATCGCCTTTGAGCACACGAATCCCCACACCGAGATCGACATTGCTGTAGGCGCGGTTGACCTGTTTATCTTCCAGCCCTATCGTGTGTGAAACAGCATGCTGAAAATAAACATCGCAATAATCGCCGCCGAGAGCCAATCCCTCAGCCAATATCTCGCGAATCATTTTCTCCGTCACGTTGAAATGATCGAGATAATCACTCAGGTTCATGGTTTCAGGCGCCGGGGCAGCCAACGCCGAATCAAAATTGCGCCCAAACAGGTGGGGACCCAGCGTGACAGCCGCGATTCCCGCCCCTCCCCGTTCCAAAAAAGCTCTTCTGGACAGTTCCATTTTCATGAATACCCTTTCTCAAATTACAGGAAACAATCGATTGACAAACGACATACGATGATGCAAAGGTTTAGTTTCCTTTTATATGAACATTGCGAAAATATCGTTCGTCAATCGTCATTGAATCAGAGTTATTGTACGAACACCATTTTTTGGATTTGAACAAATTGATCCGTTTTCAATTGATAAAAATAAACACCTGATGCCTTTCCGCTCGCATCCCATCGAACCGTATGAATGCCGGCCTCCATTTTACCATTGACCAGGGTTTCCACCACTCTTCCCAGAATATCGTAAACGGTGAATTCGACTGTTGAACTCTTGCCGAGTGAGAAATCAATGGCTGTCCACGGATTGAATGGATTCGGATAGTTCTGCCGGAGGAAAAACTCGTCCGCAACTGAAGGATTCGAGTCAATGATTCCGGTCGATTCACTAAACCGCCCAACGGCAAATGGGCCGAGCGCGACAATACCCGCTCTCGCGATGGTTTTTGGCAGTGAATCCAAGTTGAGCATATAGGAACCCGTGCCGACTTGCGTCGTATCGGTCAAGTTGAAAATTCCGGCACAACTCAACCGATCATTTCTGAATGCAGGATTCTCCAGATTATTCATCCAGCCGAACTGAAGCGTATAATCCCCTCCTCCTGCGGTATTCTCTTGAATATTCCATTTTACCGTTACTCTGCCGCCATAGGGAGCAGGGCCGCTGTCTCTGACAACACCCACACTGATCGTGTCCACGGCGCCTGCGTTTGCCACCCAGACAGGAGCATAAGCTGTCGTGCCGACTGGAAACAAGACGGCCGACGACCCAATGGATGTCAGAGCGAGAGTACCGCCGTCTGCGGTCTCTATAAAAGCACGATCATCAGCATGAGAGGTTGAACCAGCCGTTAATGTAAATGAGCCGAGGTTCAGATCTCCGTTTAGTTCCACGTTTCCGTGAATGAAACGGGAATCATGCAACGTGACCGATCGCGAATTGTTGATGATCAGATTTTGTGGACCACCCGACGATGGAAACTCTGCATCGGACGTTGTCTGTACCGCTGTTCCCCTATATTCAAGCGATCCGTCAGCTCCATAAGTGAGTTCCTTCCCATTCAAAATCACCTTTCCCTTTATCATCCGCATAAAACCAGTTACAGTCACGGAATGGGAGAGTGAGATGCCCGCGTCATTATCAAGAATGAAACCGTTCACAGATTGGGGCAGAAGACTGCCTGTGGTTTGCGAAATCTCACCGTTGAATCCATAGTTTGCCTTTTCCTCCAGGACGCGCACTCCGGTGTTTGCCATGGCGCCATCGATCCCATCGGCACGACTCGTGAACAGGGTCGCCCCCGCATTGAGATGAAATAGGCCGTTGCCGGCCAGCATCGAGGCGCCCATATCCAAAACAGCGCCGTTATCCACCTCCAGCGGCAATCCGCCATCACCATAGGTTACATTGGTCAGGGAGAGGCGCTGCAGCGCTCCATTTCCAGCAAGAACTAATTTTGCACCCGGGCTATTGGCATTTTGAGTGGTTGCATTGGACAACGAGATATTGCCTTCCAGGCGCCAAATCGTCACGCCGCTTCCGCCCTGTTCACCCCGACTCATGGAAAAATCGCCTCCGGTGACTTGAATATCGCCTTTCT
>RPQV01000612.1 GCA_003818595.1 Calditrichota bacterium | reverse complement strand
TTTTTGATGATGCGGCGTGCTGCCGCTTGAATGAAGTTTATAACTGCTTCAGTTCTGTAATGAATTCTTCCTTGGCTTGAAAATTGCGGTAAACCGATGCAAAGCGGACATAGGCGACTTCATCCAATTGCTTTAGTTCAGCCATCACCATTTCACCGATATCAACGGAAGGAACTTCTTCTACACCACGATCTCTAATTTCATATTCAATCCGCGAAGCCAGTTGCTCGATCGCTGAAGCGGAAACGGGCCGCTTGGTACAGGCGAATTGAATACCACGAATCAATTTATTGCGGTCGAACTCTTCACGTGCGCCGTTTTGTTTAATAATCCATAGCGGAATCTCATCAACCGTTTCACGGGTCGTAAAGCGGCGACTGCACTTTAGGCATTCCCTCCGCCGCCTTATTGATCGGCCGCTGTCGCGCGTTCGAGAGTCGATCACCTTGGTATCATGAAAACTACAAAATGGGCATCGCATGACGCATTCACCGCTTATACGTTAATGATTGTATAATGGGAAAAGGCTGCACAGATCAGCCACATCTCGACGGACTTGCATTTGAATCGATTCATCGGCGCTATTCAACAGCACCTGATCGATGAATCCGGCGATCATTTCCATTTCGCTCCCTTTCATACCTCGAGTCGTCAACGCCGGTGTACCCAGGCGTATGCCGCTGGTGATGAAAGGACTCTGATCATCAAAGGGAACCATATTTTTATTCACGGTCAGGCCTGCGCGTTCAAGCGCCGCCTCCGCAACTTTGCCGGTGATTCCATGGTTGCGCAAGTCCACCAGCATCAGATGAGTGTCCGTACCGCCGGAGACGATATCATAGCCTCGCTTCATCAGCGCCTTTGCCAGGGTTTGGGCATTGACGATGATCTGCTTTTGATAATCGATAAACTCCGGCTGCAGCGCTTCCTGGAAAGCAACCGCCTTGGCGGCGATCACATGCATCAGCGGGCCGCCCTGAAACCCGGGGAAGACATTGCTGTCGACAATCTCTGAATAGGTTTTAAGTTTGCCTTTGGGATTGAGGACGCCCATGTCGTTTTCCTGGTCTTTGCCGATAAGGATCATGCCTCCTCGGGGACCGCGAAGTGTTTTATGGGTGGTTGTGGTAACCAAATGACAATGCGGAAGCGGACTGGGGATGAGTTCAGCGGCAATGAGTCCTGCCGGATGAGCGATGTCGGCAATCAATTTCGCGCCGGCGCGGTCGGCGATATCGCGAAACGCTGCATAATCAATCTTGCGCGCATAGGCACTGGCGCCTGTGATGATGAGCCGCGGTTTTTCGCGCAACGCTATGTCCTCGACCTGATTCATGTCAATGTAACCATCTCGGCCGACGCCGTAATGGAACATCTGAAAAAATCGACCGGAGAAATTCACCGGGCTGCCGTGCGTGAGATGCCCGCCGTGGGAAAGGTTCATCCCCAACACCTTGTCGCCGTATTGAATCAGGCTAAAGTAAGCTGCGATATTGGCTTGAGAACCTGAGTGGGGCTGAACATTGGCATGATCAGCCTTGAACAGACGTTTGGCACGCTCCCGCGCCAAGTTTTCCGCCACGTCAACAAACTCACAGCCGCCGTAATAACGCCGTCCCGGATAGCCCTCGGCATATTTATTGGTCATTACCTGACCCATGGCCTGGAGCACCGCCAGGCTGACAAAGTTCTCCGAAGCAATCAATTCGAGCCGGGCGTTCTGTCGCTCTGTTTCTTCCTGAACGGCGTTAAAAATTTCAGGATCGACATGTTGAAGATGTGAGGTCATTCAGTCTGATCACCTTTCTGTTAAAGCGTGTATTTTATCGACACGCAGGGTGTGTCGTCCGCCTTCAAACTCGGTATTCAAAAAAACATCGATCATGCGCACAGCCAGATCGATGGTGGTGGTTCTGCCTCCCAGCGCGAGCAGGTTGGCGTTGTTATGCCGGCGAGCCATTTCAGCCATATATTCATTACAGCAGAGTGCTGCTCTGGCGCCGGTGATTTTATTGGCCGCCATGCTGATGCCTATGCCGGTACCGCAGATGATAATGCCGAATTGATGTTTGCCGGCAACCACTTCACGGGCGACGAGAACGCCGAAATCCGGATAATCTACACGCTCTTCAGAAAAAACACCGTAATCATGAAAATCAATTTTTTTTTCTGTCAGATATTCAATGATAAGCTTTTTCAACGGATATCCGGCATGATCCGAAGCAACGGCAATCGACATGAATACACCATTGGGGAAAAAGTATAGGTTGGGAGAGGATTTCGCCTCTCCCGATTATAATCCTTAATTGGAACTTAGGGCAGCCAATTGTAGCATTCCAACCTGGGCTTTTTCACATCAGGAAAAAGGAACTTGTCTTCTTTGGTCGGAATTTCGGTCTGGATATACTGCATTTTTTTCCGCGCAATATCGACAAATTGCGGATCGTTCTGGGCAGCGACCTGATATTGGTTGTACGCCTTTTCATAAACCAGTTTGTCATCAATATTGGTGATGCGCTTTTCGCGTTGTCCGATGCAGTCATCGGCTACGGCTTCAAAAATCTCGCCTTTGACGATGTAACCCAGTCCATAAGTCGGTTGTTTTTGAATGGAGGTTTGGACCACCGAAAGGGCTTTGCGGAAATTTTTCAGCTCGCGATAGCAGGTGGCGCTTTCGCAGATCACTTTGACATTATCGGGTTTGAGGGCGAGCACTTTGTCATACTCTTTGATGGCTTCGGTAAATTTGCCTTCATTTTGCAGAGCGCTTCCTTTATATTCCAGCGCATCAATGTCATCCGGCTTGATGGCCAGCAGCATGTTGAACTTTTCGATTGCCTTGGCATAATCGGCTTGGCGAAAGTACATACGGCCGATAGAAAACATCAGGTTGGTGTCATTCGGTTTGGCGGCAAGCGCTTTTTCCTTCGCTTCGATTACCGCTTCTTCATCCCCTGTTTGTGCCAACAGCGAGGCATATATTTCCTGGGCTTCGGCGTCATTGGGATCCAGCTGAGTCAGTTTTTCATAAATCGGCAGGGCTTCGTCATTACGGTTTTCAGAAACCAACAATCGTCCGACATTCTTAT
>RPQV01000611.1 GCA_003818595.1 Calditrichota bacterium | reverse complement strand
AGAAGAAATAAAGTATGAATAAAAAAATGAAAAATAGTGACGCTGAAACCGCGCCGTCACTCCAGTCAGTGCCCTTGTATTCGTCGGAAAAGCACTGGCAGAGTGCATTGAAATCAACATTGGTGATGACAAAGGATTTCACCGCCCGTGCGCAGGTGATATAGGGAGATATCAAGAGCAGCGAAAACATCAGCAAAAAGAATTTTCGCAGTGCCGACACGGCACTTTGGCCCGAGCTGATCAGAACCTGCCACAGAAAAAGCGATAACAGTGATGCGCCCGCGAGATAGCGCACATCGGACAATATTGCGGCTGCAGAACGAATCGAAAGCAGAATTGCGAATGGCATATGTGCCCCATCATTAACCTCAACGGTTTTCCTCTCGCCCGTCGCCCATCCCTGATTTATTATAGATAATTGATTTTAATTAGTCAAGAAAATAATCAGCGTTGTGATTCTTTTGCCTCGCACAGACAGAAATGCAAATAAAACTTTGTCATGGCTGACAGTACCACGCAAAACTGCCAAGATCGCAAAGCAAGACCTCGCACGGAGACACTGAGACACGGAGAAGAATTAACGTAGAGAATGCTTCGTGCCTTTGTGTCTTTGTGCGAGGCAGGCCAAGATTGCATTTCGATAAGACGAGAGCGGTGAAAAACCGTGTTTGCCGGTCCCCATTCTATTCATCGATCTCTTGACTCGGCTGTTGACTGCTGCGCTCGGGGGTGGGATGGGTATTTGAGAAGAGATTCAACTCTTTAACCGTCATCTGGATGGGAATATTGAAAAATTGATAGAGATCCGCCAGCATGGCGCCGCCGTTCGTATCCGGAATCTTGGTGACGATGGTCAAAGCCGCGTATTCGCTTTTGACATAGTCGTTTTCATCTCCGCCGCTCAGCTTGACTTTTTTCTGCTTGATGTTGAACGGTTTGATCGTCGCTGCCGGAAGCATAAACTCTTCACCGGTCAGGCTGTCTAAAAAAAGGATCTGAACCAGGCCGCGCACCATATTATTATACAATTCACTCACCTGGCTGCTGCTCTCCAGAGCCGCTTCCGCCTGAATCACCAGCTGGCGGATAATTTCATCTTCTTCACCTTTGTCATCTTTGGGCCAATATTTTTTTATGATACAGTTTTCCAAGGTCAGCATGAATGACTCCGATTTTTCATTGTTAATTCCGCTGTAACATATGAAAAGAAAATATTTTATGCAAGATTTTCATCACCTGCGCTGTTTAAAATGTATATTGATAGGAGATCTATGGAAAAATCAATTATTCTGTATGATGAAAAGTGCGGACTCTGTCGCAGCAGCCGAAATTGGATCGAGAGGAGAAAATTCCCCGGCTCTTTGGAACTGATACCCTGCTCCTCGCCTGAGCGAGCGAAAAGATTTCCGCACATATCAGAAGAAGAATGTATGTCTGCTGTGAAACTGATCAGCTCGGGCGGTCAAATTTACAGCGGCGCAGACGCCATTCCGGAGATATTAAAGTGTTTGAAGGGATGGCGGAATATCGTATTTGTTTTTCGTTTGCCTTTATTGCATCATTTTTCGGCTCGAATTTATCTTTGGATTGCACGCCGACGCGGTCTGTTGTCCTGTGCTTTCTTTCCCAACAGCTGACCATACTAAAATAAACCTTGACTGTTGCTCGATAAATTAGTATAATTTTACAGTTCGATAACGAATTGTTTTCTGGAGGTCTCTGATCCATGCTGATTCGCGTTACGGTTGAACGCGTCACCCTCGATACGACGACCAGTCGATTTGTTGTGATTCTCAAGGAGGAAAACCGCAATCGGTGGCTGCCCATCGTAGTGGGCAATTCGGAAGCTCAGGCGATTGCGCTGCAACTTGAGAAAATATCGCCTCCGCGCCCTCTCACCCATGACCTCATTCGCAATCTTTTAGAAACCCTTGATGCCCGCGTCGAAAGGATCGTTGTCAACGACCTGCGCGACAATACTTATTTCGCCCTGTTGGGACTGCGTCTCAATGGAGAATTCCGCAATATCGACGCTCGCCCCAGCGATGCCATCGCTCTCGCCTTGCGCACCGAGGCGCCGATATTTGTCGATGGGAATGTAATGCTGATGGCTTCAATTTCTGAAAGCGATATCGAAGTCGAGAGCAACCCGGTGGAAGAACGCGATGAATATGCGGCGCCAGAAGATATCCTGGAACAGCTGAGTGTTGATCTGATGCGGGCGGTACAGGATGAACGCTACGAAGAGGCCGCCAAAATACGAGATGAAATCAGCAAAATCAAGTCGACGCTCCGCCATAATGTTTCATGAACTGACATGCTTTGCCGACGACAAGCCTCTCCTCGAGGCTTTTTTTATATCTGCACGCTGAATGCAAAGCGCCATCGCGGGTGAAAATTCTATGTCTCTTAAAAAGTTCGCACCTCCGGGTCTCTATATTCCAACGCTTTATTTTATTGAAGGCTTGCCCTATATCCTGGTGAATTCGGTTTCTGTTTACATGTTTAAAAGTTTCGGCCTCTCGAACCGATTCATCGGCCTCGCAGGCATTCTGATGCTGCCATGGGTGCTGAAAATGCTCTGGGCGCCCCTGGTGGATATCACCAGCTCCAAAAGACAATGGACAGTGGTCATGCAGTTCATTCTGGCTGTGTGCACGCTGGCGACTGCGGCCGCTTTCCATCTCTCTTTTATGGCGACTTTTGTGGTTTTGTTCCTCTTTCTCACCGCTTTTGCTTCAGCAACCCACGACATCGCCGCTGACGGTTATTATCTCCTGGCATTGGACAGCAACAAACAGGCCTTTTTCGTCGGCATCCGATCGACAGCCTATCGGATTGCAATGATCGCCGGCGGAGGCATCGCCGCGGCGGCCGGTATGCTGGAACGGGTCACAAAAGATATTCCCTTTAGTTGGTCGACAGCCTATGGCGCCATTGCGCTGGTTTTTCTCGGTAGTTATTTTTTCCATCGTCGTTTTTTGCCGCGTCCTGAAAATTCGATCGCGCCTATAGTATCCTCCGGAATTCCCCCTTTTTTTCAGGCTTTTCGCACTTATTTTCAACAACCTAAAATTGTGGTGATTTTACTCTTT
>RPQV01000610.1 GCA_003818595.1 Calditrichota bacterium | reverse complement strand
CGAGTTCGGCGGCACGTTGGGGAAGATGATGAAATTTTTCGGCGCCGGCAAACCGATCAATTCGGTCGATTATTACAAAGGCGATCAAAAACGATCGGATACCTTTGACGGCGAAAAGCTCGCTTCCACGGCCATCATCGATATCGACAGGGAATTGTTCGTCAACATCGATCACAAACGTCAGGAATACACGCAGATGACGTTTGAAGAGTGGCGGCAAATGTTTGAACAGACCATGAAAGATCTCAAACAGGATCAAGCTCAAGAAGAGAGCGAAACCAAAACAGACGTCAAATGGGATATCAAAGTCGATGTCAAAGAAACAGGCGCCAAAGAACAAATTGAGGGAAGACCCACCGATCAGGTGATCATCACCCTCGATGTCAATACCACCGTCACTGCTCAGGAAGAAGGCAAAGCGCCGGAAACCGCCAAAGCCAATCTGATCGTCACCAGCTCGCAATGGATGTTCAAGGGCGATGACAGCGCGCAAAAAGAGATGATGCTGTTCAGCCTTAAAATGATCAAAAAGCTGGGCATTGCACCGGATAAAGCCTCCATGCAGCAGATGATGCATCAGGTTTTTGAATCCTACCCGCAACTGGGCGCCGCCATGGAAAAGCTGCAGAAAGAAAGCGACAAACTCGGCGGCGTCGCCATGCGCGTCGAATCGCTTTACGAAAGCAAGGCTGATCCGCAGACAGCCCAAGCCATGAAGGAAGGAAAGAAGGATAAAGAATCGACTGAAATTCCCACGTCTGTAGGCGGATTGGTTGGCGGCCTGGGTAAAAAAATGCTCAACAAACAATTGGAAAAAAAGCAGGAACACAAGGATCGGACGACGCTGCTCAAATCCAAGCTTGAAGTGACTGATCTTACCACTTCATCGCTGGGTTCTGGTTTGTTCGAAATCCCGGCGAGTTATAAATTGGTCAAACCGCAAACAAAATAGTTGGTTTTATGAAGCGAGTGGGATTGGTTTTGGGCGGCGGCGGTGCGCGCGGATTGTGCTTTATCGAGTTCTGCCGGGTGCTGGATGAACTGGGCGTAAAGCCGGTGATGATTTCAGGCACCAGCATCGGAGCGATCATCGGCGCTTTTTATGCCGCAGGGATCAGCGCCGATCAGATGGAAAAAGAGTTAGAGTCGATCACCCTGCTCAAGATTCCGAAATTGGTTGATCCCCATCTGGTCATTAAAACGGCGCTGTTCAAGGGTCATCGGCTGGAGGCTTATTTCCGCGCCACCTTGGGTTGCGACCAGTTCGAGCAGTTGCCCATCCCGCTGCGCGTCAATGCGGCCGATTATTGGAGCCGTGAGGAGATCGTCTTTGATCACGGGCCGCTCATTCCCGCCATTCGCGCCAGCATGTCGTTGCCGGTGATTTTTGAACCGGTTATTTATCAGAATCGTGTACTCATTGACGGCGGGGCGGTCAATCCGCTGCCGGTTGATCTCATTCGCGCCCATTGCGATTATCTGATCGCCATCGATGTGTCCGGATCAATCACGCCTTCAAAGCACAGGAATTTCCCTCGGTTGTTCGACAGCATCATGGGAACCTTTCAAACCATGCAGTGTTCCATCATTGCCGAAAGACTGAAACACACCCACGTCGAATGCTATGTCCGCCCCCAATTGGTCAATTTCGGCATTCTCGATTTTTTTCAAGAGCGGGATATACGCGCCAGTGTAGCCGCGGATGTCGAATGGTTTCGGGAAACTCTGATAAAGGATTTATTGGTGTGAAGGGTGTTCTGGCTTTTTAAATAGGCCTGTCATGATGAGCGAATCAGGCAGGAGGGATATTTTCTAAAGGAAATCTGATGAAGAAATTTTTACTGTCATTACTGCTTTTGATTATTCTATTGGTTGCCGTCATTTATTTCGGCAGCGGCTATGCGCTGGGATATGCCGCCCGAAAAATGACGCCGGAACTCCAGGCAGCCCTGGCTGATCGCGGCATTCAGCTGCATGATCTGACCTTTCGCGCAATTCGCTTCACCTCTCCGGTTCAATTGACGGTTTTTGACCTTCAGGCTGCCGCGAGCACCGCCATGCCGGGGAGAAAAGCGGAGATGCTGAATGCCCATGTCTCCGTCGGCCGGTTCGATGTCGCCATGGTGCGATTCAAAGATCCGGCCATCCGCTTGTCGTGCGATCAGGTTTCGCTCTATGCCGAGGGTGATCAGCAAATCCCCGGCACCACCTTCGGCCGCTTTGATCATGGCTATTGGTCCTGCGGAGAACCGATTCCGATCGACCGACTCGAATCAACCATTTCTCAGTATCTTGCCCAGTTCAACGGTCTCTTTCAGGAAAAACAGACGGCGACATCCATGCGCATACGCGCTTTGGTCACCTTCAACACCCGCGGCAGACAGGCGCAGGCGTATCTATATACCGTGAATGAGCCTGACGGCGCCCGTCTGCGTTTCGAAACCGCTGATATTCAAAAGGCGGCGCAAATCTTTGAACTGGAACTCTCTGCCGATGAGATTGAGATCATCTCCTACTATCCTTCGCGCGCGCCGCTGATCATGAGCATCACTTCAGAAGCGCGGCGCACCGCAAGAGAGTCCCATGCGCGTGACCGTTCGCTCCCGGAAGACGCCTATCGTCATGTATTGTGGAGTTATCTGTTGACCAGGGCATTTGATGAGCCCTTTGCGCAGCAGGTGACCGATGCACATGAAATCCTGCCCACCAATACCGCCGCCGAGCGTCGGATGGATTACATCAATAACCGCATCGGTCGGGAATATGCGCGCCGCGGTGTACCGCAGAATCAGATACTCTATCTGGTGTGTAACGATCCGCAGGTCGTGCGCTCTCCCGAGGAGGTGCAAACGTCCGTTGCAGCAATGGGAAGTTGAATCTAAAGCGGAGAAGGCCTTTTGCTGCACCCAACCCAGGATAATCCCACTCGGATTCACTTGATACTATTTGATCACCAGGCATTTTTTTGCATTGATATATCCCCCGGCTTTTATCCGATACAGATATAAACCCGTAGCGACGCCGCCGGCGTTCCATGTCACCGAATGATGACCGGCATTTTGGTACTCATTCACAAATGTTTTAATCAACTGACCGGCAATATT
>RPQV01000609.1 GCA_003818595.1 Calditrichota bacterium | reverse complement strand
CTTTTTGCGGCGACGATACTGGGCTTTCCAACGCTGATTCAAGAGCAGAACAGTTTTCCCGGTGTGACCACCCGTCTGCTTTCCAGATGGGTTGATCGAATTCATATC
This sequence comes from Calditrichota bacterium, assembly GCA_003818595.1. Taxonomy (GTDB): domain Bacteria; phylum Zhuqueibacterota; class Zhuqueibacteria; order Residuimicrobiales; family Krinioviventaceae; genus Fontimicrobium. The sequence goes on along the minus strand of RPQV01000609.1, from coordinate 2,998 downwards.
AGCTTTGAGGCATCGCGGCGTTATTTTGCCCGTCCGGATAAACTTGTTCTTTCCGGGAATCCGGTGCGTCTATTTGAATTCAAGCGCACCGTCGCAGACTCGCGCCGTCTGTTTCAGTTGTCGCCGGATCAAGACACGCTGTTGGTCTTTGGCGGCAGTCAAGGCGCAGAGATGCTGAATCAAACGTTGGCTGCGTGTCTGCCGAAGATCATGAAAGAGACTTTTCTGCAAGTGTTGTGGAGCACAGGAGAGAACAATCTGGCGACGGTGCTGCAGTCGGTTGGTCATTTAAGCGGACGCGTGCGCGTCTTTAAATTCATAGAGGACATGGAAAGCGCCTATCGTGCCGCGACATTTTGTGTAGCCCGCGCCGGTGCGTTGACGTGTGCTGAGATTGCGGTATGCGGTTTGCCGGCGATATTGGTTCCTTATCCGTTTGCCGCTGCCAATCATCAGGAGATCAATGCTCTGGCCATACAGCAAAAAGGCGGTGCAGACGTCATTCTGCAGAATCACTTGACTCCTGAGCTGCTGGCCGAACGGATTATTGAAATGGCGCAAAATACCGGCAAAAGAAACGAAATGGCGGAGGCATCGAAACGTCTCGCCTTTCCGCGGGCAACGCGGGATTTGGTGATGTCGATTCAGGAGCTGGCTGGAGGTCAGAAAAATGAGTAATCAGTTCACCCGAATTGGAAAAAGCGCTGCTGTCATTACGTCATTGATACTTTTTGCGCTTTTGATCAACATTCACATCATCAACGCCAAAGCCGATGACGGCGCTGGACCCCTGCCGAAGATTCAGATACATGAAAAGAGGCCGGCGTCATATTCATCAAAAGAGTTGGAATCGGCCTCGGCGTCAGAACCGACAGAGGGTAAAAATGAAACGCTGGGCCATTTGGCGAAGAGGTTGAATGTGCTGCAGAGCTCTCGTCCGATTGCCTACTATCTGGGTGACCGATTATATGTCGTCGACGGCCAGGGGAAGATTTTGGGCACTGCCGATTCATTGCATACCGGAGATCTGCCGGTCATCAGCGGCAGAGGTCTCAAACTGGATTCCGATCGACGCTGCATCGCCGAGCCTGAAAACAGTGCAGTCTTGGCGTTGTTGAGCGAATTCGAAGACATTGTCTTGTTAAAGCCGTTAGTTTCAGGGATCAGCGTCAAGAATGGAGAACTCATTGCTTACATGAATTTTGGCCGAATTGTGCCGGTGATATTTGGTCATGATCATTTTGAGGAGAAAACCGGAAATTTAATCGAGTATTATCGTCAGTTGGGCGCCGATGAGTTGACTCGGCGGGCAAAATACCTCGATCTTCGTGTTGAGGATCGGGTGGTGGTAAAAAAGAACGTATAACGTTCGTAACTTATGGGGCGCTTATGCAGGATTCAGAAATCATTACAGGTGTTGATATCGGCACAACAAAGATTGGATGCTTTATCGCCGAGGTCAATGAGGAAGAAGTGCGTATCATTGGTGTGGGATCGACTCAGTCAGATGGTTTAAAATATGGCGTTGTGGTGGATGTGGATAAAACCGTCAAATCGATTCAAACTGCCGTCAAAAAGGCGGAAGATATGGCGGATGTGGATGTTGATACGGTCTTTGTGGGTATTGCCGGAGACCATATCCGCAGCATCAACGGACGGGGCGTGGTCGCCATTTCGGGTGAGGACTCGGAAGTGACTTCCGATGATGTCCGTCGCGTCATTGATGCTGCCAAGGCTGTGGCTCTGCCCATCGATCGCGAGATCATTCATATTCTGCCGCAGGAATTCATGGTCGATGATATGAAAGGCATTCGTGATCCGGTCGGCATGAAGGGCGTGCGGCTCGAGGCTGAAGTCCATATTGTCACCGGCGCCATTGCCTCTGCGCAGAATATCCATCGCTGTATCGAAAAGGCCGGATATCGAGTGGCCGATATCGTACTCGAACCCTTGGCTTCCAGCTTTTCCGTGCTGAATGAAGATCAGAGAGAATTAGGATGTGTTTTAATAGACATTGGCGGCGGCACCAGCGACATTGCCATGTTTTATGAAGGATGCATACGCCACACCTCGGTGGTTGCGCTGGGTGGTCGGAATGTCACCAATGACCTCGCCATTGTCCTGCGCACACCTATCGATGCGGCGGAACATCTGAAGATCGAACATGGAAGTGCCCTGCACAACGATGAAAAACGCAGTGAGCACGTGACGGTCAAGGATGTCAATCGTGTTTCCGACCGCAAAATCGCGAAAAGCGTGCTGGTGGATATCATTCAGCCCCGCATGGCTGAAATTCTCACTTTGTGCTATGAAGAGATTAAAAAATCGGATTTTATCAATTTGATGACCACTGGTCTGGTGCTCACCGGCGGCGGTTCGCTGCTGCCCGGCACGATCGAATTGGCTGAAGAGATATTCAATATGCCGGCAAAATTGGGAATTCCTCAGGGATTCACCGGCATGGTCGGAGAGGCGCAGAATCCCCAATCGGCAACCGGAGTCGGCCTGGTGATTTTCGGCAAAAAGCATCTTCACGAAGTTGCCGGTCATCTCGCCCGCGGCGACGGCGGCGGATTCGAAAGCCTGAAGAAACGTTTTCGACGATGGTTTAATACAGTCGGTGTTATTTAAGCCGTCAGATCGCCGCATTCCGGAAGAACGGAACCGGAGCGGCAGTTTTTTAGAATCCGGTTTGTTGGGAAATCGGACAAAAAAAAGGAGTGGGCTATGACTTTAGCAATTGATTTTGCAGATAACTCGCATCAGCGAGCCAAGCTGAAAGTGATTGGCGTGGGAGGTGCGGGCGGCAATGCCATAAACCGCATGATTGATGAAGGATTGCGCGGAGTAGAATTTATCGCCATAAATACGGATGAACAGGCGCTGGAAATCTGCAAGGCGCCGATGAAAGTTCAAATTGGTACGAAAACAACGCAGGCACTAGGCGCCGGGGCGGACCCCGATAAGGGCAGGAGGGCGGCTGAAGAAGATCGTTCTT
>RPQV01000608.1 GCA_003818595.1 Calditrichota bacterium | reverse complement strand
CAGCGTCGACGGCTGATGACGAGGGAAATGCGGTAGAACTTTTGGCGAAAAAACGATGTCCCCTCTGCGGCACGGCGATGGACAGCTGGTTGATCGATCAACACCGCCGTCTTCATGTCTGCGGTAACAGTCCCGATTGTCAAGGAGTCCTGATTGAAACCGGCGAGTTTCGTCTCAAAGGCTATGATGGACCAAAATTGGAATGCGAAAAGTGTGGTTCCGCCATGGAGCTTAAAACCGGGCGATTCGGCAAATATTTCGGCTGCAGCAATGTTTCCTGTAAAAACACGCGCAAATTGTTGCGCAACGGTCAACCCGCTCCGGCGATGATGGCGCCAATCCCGATGCCTGAATTGAAATGCGCCAAGTCCGACGCCCATTTTCTCTTGAGAGAAGGTCTGGTCGGATTATTTCTGGCGGCTCATAACTTTCCCAAATCGCGGGAGACGCGTTCGCCGCTGGTTGAGGATTTGGCCCGTCATCGTGCCGAATTGGACCCTCGATTTCATTATTTGGCCGATGCGCCTGCTGCCGATCCTGATGGAAATCAATCGGTAGTCAAATTCAATCGTAAAGGCAAATATCATTATCTTGCTTCTCAAATAGAGGGCAAAACCGCCCACTGGAGTGCGAGCTATGTCGAGGGTGAATGGAAATGGAAAAAAGATAAAAAGGTTTGAATTTATCTTTGAATCGATTAAATTCCAATGACGGGGAATAAATCTGATCGCATTTTCAGTTTTACGACCGTTAACCCGTTATATGATCATCTTCAAGCATAGTGTGGAATAGTAGGCTATAATATTGAGGAAGGCGATCCCATGAAAAAACCTTGGATGTTCATCATTCTGGCTCTGGTTATCTCATCCGGCTCGATCACAGGGCAAACGTGGTACAAAAGCTTTGGTGCAGGCGGGAATTTTTCTGTTTTCAAATTGTGGGGTGGAGAAGTCGATCGTTCCTCTCTGAGTTATACGCTGGGTCTGGATGCCCGCTATGGCCTGCATCCTTCGATCATGGCCGGACTTGATGTTTCTTATGGGATGTTCAAACCCGCAAAATCCGGCACCTCGGCTGAGGCGAATAAATTATCCCCCTATCGAACCTTTGTCACGCCGGTGAATTTGACGGTGCGATTGACGCCGTTGCCTTCGAATATAGTAAAACCCTACGGATTGGTCGGACTCGGGCTCTTGTTTTGGAATTTAAAGGAGACCGGAGCCAAAGACGGCAACATTTTGAACAATGGGAAACTCTCCTGGGGTGAAAGTGTTCATGGGCTGCAGGTGAATCTGGGTCTCACCATCGGCGCCGGTTTTGAATGGTTTGTCGCCCAGAATGTCGCGCTCGATTTTGAAGGTCGCGGCTCATTTTTACCCGGCTCCAAATTGGACAATGTCGGTGAAGGCGATGCAAACAATAAATATTATGACATGAGGGTGGGTGCGGTTTACTATTGGGGAAGCGAGGGCGATAAAGACGGCGACGGCATTCCCGATAAGGATGATCTGGATCCTCTCCGTCCTGAAGATTTCGACAATTTTCAGGATTCAGATGGAGCTCCTGATCACGATAATGATAATGATGGAGTTTTGGACGAGTGGGACGGTGCTCCCAATACGCCGGAAGATAAGGATGGCTACAGGGACGATGACGGCATACCTGATCCGGATAATGACGGCGATGGAATTGCTGACGGCAATGATCGCGCACCCAACGAACCGGAAGATTTTGACGGTATTGCGGATGAGGATGGCGCACCGGAAACTGATTATGATAATGATGGCATAGTTGATACCGTTGATCAATGCCCTCAAGAACCTGAAACGAAAAATGGTTACCTCGATGATGACGGCTGTCCGGATACTCCTCCGGTTATTGAACAAGCCCCGATCATTCCCGAACAGCAGGGCAAAACTCTGATTTTACAGGGGGTCAATTTCGAATATAACAGTGCCGATCTTAATGCTGAAGCGAGAATGAATCTTGGTCAGGTCGCGCAGAGCTTGATCGCCAATCCCAACGCCAGGGTGCTCATTGTCGGTCATACGGATAATACCGGAAGCGCTGATTTTAACCTCCGACTATCCTTCGAACGGGCTGAAGCGGTCAAGCTTTATCTCATTGCCATGGGAGTGTCCGAAGATCGAATGATGACCGAAGGACGAGGCTCTTCTGAACCCGTCGCCAGTAACGCGACGGAGGAGGGAAGGAGTCAAAACAGACGAATAGAATTTATCAGGCTGGAATAAAGGAAAAACCCCGAGGAAACTCGGGGTTTTTTATTAAAGTGGTTATTTATCCATAATGGATTGTGCAAGACTTGGGGCAAGTGATGCGAAATGATCAGAAGCCTATCCAACGTTTAGAGCTGAGGATTTTGCGAATGCATGGGCATATGTCCGCATGCATCGATCAGAAATTGATGCGCAAATAAAGGAAAATGAAGAAACATAATAGGGTTCGATTATATTCTAATAAGTAATATGTTATGTGTCGGAATCAAATCTTTACAATAGCGAGGGAAATGCCTATCTTAGATCGTACAATAAAGGAGTTGAAGCCCTGTGGATGAAGAAAAACTTTATGGTGAAGTGAAAGGTCCGTACACACAAACAAGCATTAGTAAGCGAATTGAAGCTTTGTTTCTTGACAATATTGGTAAAATTTTAACCAGAGAACAGATTATTCAAGTTGCAATTGATCCAGTCACGGGAAGACAACCAGAGAACTGGCACCAAAGATTATCTGAGTTAAGAACGGATGTAGGGTACACTATATTATCATGGAGAAACAGAGGCTGGCTCAATGTTGAAGAATATCTGATGCCGACTAATGAAAAGAGAAAAATTGCCGATAAAAGGATTAGGCCAACAGATAAGACTTGGATAGAAGTATTGGAGAATGCTAATTATGCCTGTCAATGGAATGAGGACGGAAATATGTGCAAACTACAGGATGGCGATATTGATCCAATTGGTGGTGGTACAGTTAAACTTACCCCAGATCATAAAAACCCACATTCACTCAATCCATCAACCGATAGAACTGATGCTTCTCAATGGCAAGTACTTTGTGGTCGGCATCAAGTTACGAAAAAGAACTACTGGGAT
>RPQV01000607.1 GCA_003818595.1 Calditrichota bacterium | reverse complement strand
ATCGGACGCCCTTGACGCTGCGATTGTTCAGCAGTGCTATTCAGCAATTGGGCATCAATCTGCCGAATCTGGTCTCCTGGTCTGCTGCGATTTTATTATTTGATTCACTCACGCTCATGCCGTTTCTCATCCTGCGGGCGGAAGAAAAACCATTGCCTTTTATATTGTTTAAATTTTTGAATGTCGTCCTTAATTTTGTCGTCAACATGATTTTAATCGTCAAGTTAAGGATGGGTATCGAGGGAATTTTTATCGCCAATTTCATCTCTTCGATGGTCAGCTTTATTCTTATGCTGCCGATATGCCTCCAGCATTTTCGCTTTATGTTTTCCTGGGCCACATTCAGAGATTTGTTTGCATTTGGGCTTCCTTATCTGCCGGCGACATTGAGTGTCAATCTGATGGATACGATCGATAAAATCATTCTCGAAAAACTCGTCTCTGTGGAGGTGGTGGGTTTGTATGGACCCAGCGCCCGACTGGGCATGTTTATGGCACTCTTTATCACGGCCTTTCGCTTCGCCTGGCATCCCTTTTTTCTCTCCACTTCGAAGCAGGAAAATGCCAAACAGGTATTTACCAAGGTATTCACCTATGTCCTATTGGCGTGCACCGTCGTATTTCTCTTTTTTTCTCTTTTTATCGATGATATTGTGCGGCTCAAAATCGGCAGATTCAGTCTCATGGGGCCGGAATACTGGCAGGGAACCGTGGTGGTCCCGATCATTTTCATCGCCTATATCTTTTATGCCGCTTATTTAAACTTTATCATCGGCATCTATCTCGAAAAGAAAACGACCTATTTGCCTTTTATCACCGGCGCGGGCATCCTCGCCAATGTCATTGGCTTGTATACTCTGATTCCATGGCTCGGTTTTGTCGGGGCGGCCTGGGCGCGCGTTTTTGCTTATTTTATTATGGCGACCGCATTATACATTGTCGGTCAAAAACTGTATCACATCGACTATGAATGGAGCCGATTGATTAAATTGGCATTGTTGACGGCAGTTTGCTTTTTTATCGGCCGGATTCATTTTCCGTTTTTTCAATTACTATTTAAAGTTTTAATTTTTCTGCTTTTCCCCATCGTCTTGCGGGTATTCGGATTTTTTGAAAAGAGCGAGCTGCAGACTGGGCGAATGATGCTCAAACGCCTATCTTGGAAAAGATCATGACCGATGAATATCGACGACTGAAATCTTTTTATGATTCTGTCGGTGAAAATTATGCAGAAGAAGAAGCTGTATACCTGACCTTACGCGGTAAACTCCGCAAACAATTTGTGCTGGAATGGCTGAGCCGTCAGCGCGGCAGGCTTCTCGAAGTGGGTACGAATCGAGGAATGTATATTCAGCATTATGATGGAGGAGAACGATACGGTATTGATTTGAGTCAAACGGTACTAAAGCACGCCCATCGCACCAAGCCGGTCACCCTCCTGGTCGCGGACGCAGAACGACTGCACTGTTTTAAGGAAAATACCTTTGCGCGGGTTTTGTGCAGTGAGGTGATTGAACACTGTTTTCAGCCCGTCAATGTTCTGCAGAGCATTTTCCATGTTTTGCTACCCGGCGGCACGGCATTGATCACGACGCCGAATTATAAGCATAAACGACCAACCTGGATTCCCCTCGGAAGCCTGAAAGAAAATGGAGTGGAAGGGAAATGGGGTGAATCCTATTATCATACCGCTTTTCGTCCCGAGGAATTGGAAGCCATGGCGGTTCAAGTCGGATTTCATACCGTGGAAACCGGGACCTTGGAAAAACAGGTGAAATATGCCGCCAAAATTCCCGCAGTTTTATTGTTGTTGAACAGACAGATCAATCGATTTGTCCGTTGCTCTCAATACGCTGAATACATTGAACGGTGTTTCCAAAAACAGAGCCTTTTTTTCGACGCATTGATTCGAAAAATGGGACTGGAATCTTTTTTTCTGCGCTTTGTTCGCGAAGGAGTCAGGAGCTTTATCATCGTAAAAAAGCCAGTATCCCCCAACCAACGCCAAAACTAAAATGAGGATTGATGATGATTGTCTACTTTAGCGGCGCCATAGCCGGAGGAAGAGATTTCCTCGAAACATATAAAAAAATGGTACATTTTCTCCTGAACGGTGGTCATTCGGTACCTACCGAACATATTATCGCTGATGATGTCTTGGGGCGCGAAAGTCAACTGACAGCCGCGCAAATCTATCAGCGTGATATCGATTGGTTAGAAGGGGCCGACGCGGTGATTGCAGAGATTTCTCACCCATCGTTGGGCGTTGGGTATGAAATTTGTTATGCCCTGATGAAGAAAAAACCGATTCTGGTGCTCTATCGTGAAGGAATCTTTGCCTCGCGCATGATCATCGGCAACCAAGATCCATTACTGAGGATTTTCGCCTATAAATCGGAGACAGAGTGGCAAAAGATGATCAACTCTTTTATCCAAGATTACCGCTCCTTGTAATCATTTGAAAGTGAAAACTGAACCATCGGAATGGGAAACACCCAATTATTTAAATGAAAACCTGATCCAGTGACCATGGTACGCTGTATTTTACATATTGACATGGACGCCTTTTTTGCGGCGATCGAGCAATTGGATTTTCCCGAATTTCGCGGCAAACCTGTCGTGGTTGGTGCTGATCCAAAGGGGGGACGCGGGCGCGGAGTGGTTTCAACCTGCAGCTATGAAGCTCGGGTTTACGGCATTCACTCTGCCATGCCGATTTCAGAGGCCTATCGACGTTGTCCAAACGCCATTTTCGTTTTACCGCGAGGCAAAAGATATGCGGAAGTCTCGCGACACGTGATGCAGATTTTACAGGATTTTTCCCCTGATATTGAGCAGCTGAGCATTGATGAGGCTTTTCTCGATATTTCTTCCACCCAGAAGCTATACGGATCAGCAGAGTCGTTGGCGCGGAAGATTAAGGATAGAATTCGCGAACAGACGCATCTCACAGCGTCGGTCGGCATTGCTCCTAATAAATTCATCGCCAAAATCGCATCTGATTTGAAAAAACCCGATGGAATGGTGCTGGTGAAGGAAAACGAGGTGCAGTCATTTCTGGCTCCGCTGGATATTTCCCGGATGTGGGGGGTGGGGAAAAAAACATTGCCCATTT
>RPQV01000606.1 GCA_003818595.1 Calditrichota bacterium | reverse complement strand
CAGTTTGTGAACGGCAACATCTATCGCATGAATGCATCGGAATAAATCCCGAAAATGGCTGCTGATGCCGGCAATCCGACGGTTCAGCCTGATTCTCTGCTCGCTGACGGGAAAAACCGACAACGTCGCGATCTGGTTCGGAGCGCTGATGAATCTGAACGGCGCCAAACAATAGACGACGCGATGTCAACTCAAACCGGCTGATTCATCCAATCGTGAATAATCCGCCGCAATTGACCGGTTGAGCGCGTACATTTGCATATTCAATTTACAGAGTCAATGAACTCGATCAACAATTATCTCTTAATCATGGGTATATCATGCAGATTGTCAAAGCAGTGATTTTGGGAATCGTTCAAGGCATCACTGAATTTTTGCCGGTGAGCAGCTCGGGACATCTGGTGCTGGCCAAACATCTTCTTCAGCTTCAGGAACAGGGCATTGAATTTGAAGTGTTCCTTCATTTCGGCACCCTGCTGGCGGTTTTGACCGTTTTCCGCAAGGACATCATGAACCTCATCGCGGGATTTTTTTCCCTTTTTACGCCGCAATTTTATCACGACGGGATGCAATCCCGTTTCAGGAGCGATGCATATTTTCGGCTGTTGGTTTTTATCGTGTTGGCCAGCGTTCCCGCCGGCGTCGTCGGCCTGCTCTTCGAAGATCAAATTGAGGCCTTTTTCAGCCAACCCCGACTCACCAGCATCAACCTGATCATCACCGCCGTCATCCTGACGCTGACCCTGCTCGCCCGCAAAAACTCCCGCGAACTGAGTCTGAAGAATACCTTCATCATGGGAATCGCTCAGGCTGTCGCCATCCTTCCCGGGATCTCGAGATCAGGCTCCACCATCAGCGCCGGACTCTATCAGGGCGTCAAAAGCGAAGAAGCGGCGCGCTTTTCGTTCCTGCTGGCCGTACCGGCCATTTTAGGCGCCACCCTCCTCCACGCATTAAAGATGATCGAAGCGGGCTTTAGCGGAGAGCAGTTCATGGCGCTCGCCATCGGCATGGCTGCCGCCTATCTCGCCGGCCTGCTGGCGATTGAATCCATGCTGGCGTTGGTGCGCCGAGGAAAACTCTTTTATTTTGCTCCCTATTGTTTGATTCTGGGCATCCTGGGACTGTTGTTGATTCACTGAGGAACGATTAATGTGAGTGCTGCAAAAGAACAAAAATCTTCCGCGTCATTGTTCAAGAGCCTGCAGGATAAAAACTTTTTCCCGGTCTATCTGTTTTATGGTGAAGAAGAGTATCTGATTGAAGAGTATACCGATGCCGTGCTCAGCGCCGTATTGCAGCCGGGAGACGCCGACTTTAATCTCGACATCTTGTATGCCAATGACTGCGATGGAGCGGCGATCGTCAATGCCGCCGCCTCTTTTCCGATGATGGCCGATGCCCGCGTCGTCGTGGTCAAGGATTTTCATGCTCTGAATGAAAAAAGCCTGTCGCTGCTGCTCAAATACGTCGAAAAACCGTCGGCGACGACGCGCCTGCTGTTGTGCAGTTCTGAACTTCGTGCTGCGTCTGCCGTCATCAAAAAATTGACTCCCTACGGCTTCTCCCTCGAGGCCAAGCCGCTATATGACAACCAAATCCCTCCCTGGATCAAAAATCAGCTGCAAAAACGCGGATACACCATCTCCGATGAAGCCGTCGCCATGCTGCAGGCGAATGTCGGCAACTCCTTGCGCCGACTCTTGTCCGAAATCGACAAGATAGAACTCCACCTTCAGGGCCGGAAGGACATCCACATCGAGGATGTGGAGACCGTCGTCGGACTGAGCAAAGAATTCACTGTCTTCGAATTAAGCGATGCCGTGGCGGAAAAGAAAATCAAAAAGAGCCTGCGGATTCTGAACCGGCTGATCGATCTGGGCGAACCTCCGATCGCCATTCTGGCCATGCTCACCCGTCATTTTGTGATCATCGCCAAAGCCAAAGAGATGGCCGCCGCAAAAACCCAGCGCGACGAGATAGCCAAAACGCTGAAAATTCATACCTTTTTCATCGATAAATACATTCATCAGACCCAGCTCTTCACCCGCGAACATCTGACGCATATCTTTTCTCTCCTGCTCAATGCAGACCAGGCACTGAAATCCAGCTATCAGAAGCCCCGTCTGGTGCTGGAATTGCTGATTCTTGAAATATATTCCCTAGTTTAATGTTCTATTAAAAATAATCGGAACCTTTTTTTCGTAACTCTGTTAAGATAAACAAGGCATGAGTAAATATACGACGATACATCCGGAAATATCTGACGAAGAGCTGATTCAGCGTTTTCAGAACGACGAATTGCCCGCGTATGATTTGATTGTCATGCGCTACAAAGATCAATTGCTCAATTTTGCCTTTCGCTTTTTGGGAAATTACGAAGAAGCCGAGGATATTGTTCAGGAGACCTTTTTGAGGTTGTTCCGCAAGCGGCATGCGTACCGCCAGATTGCCAAATTCTCGACCTGGATCTACACCATCGCCGGCAACCTTGCCAAGACAGAACTGCGCAAGCGCAAGCGGCGCAAACTGATTTCGATTTCCGACATGGGCTTTGACGACAAGGAATATGAACTGGAAGACGAAATGGCCGATACCGAACGCCAGGTCAATTCCACCATGACCGATGTGATCATCCAAAAAGCGATATCCGAACTGTCGCCGCGTTTTCGCCAGGTGATTATCCTGCGAGATATTCAGGAACTTTCTTACGAAGAGATAGGTTCCATTCTACACATACCGTTGGGTACTGTCAAATCACGAGTCAATCGAGCCCGATTAAAGCTGCAGTCCAAATTAAAAGACATCAAACTGACAGCGTAATGGAAATGGAGGAGTGAATGAGCCTTTGTCACAAATATGAAAAATGGTTTTCCGATTACATTGAACATGACCTGGATCAGCGCCGGAGCGATGAACTGCAGACCCATCTGCAGACCTGCTCCTCCTGTCGCCTGCGCATACAAAACTTGTCATTTCTGCAGTCATCGCTCCATAATCTGAAAACAATCAAAACATCTCCCGAGTTCAATTTTCTCCTCCATGCGCGCATTCGCCGACAGTCGAAAAAGCCTTGGGCCGGGACTTTCGGGTGGTCTATTTTTGATCTGAACTGGCGCCTT
>RPQV01000605.1 GCA_003818595.1 Calditrichota bacterium | reverse complement strand
GTTATCGATCAATGACAAAGCAATTCGAGGCGCCGGCGGCCTCGTCAGAATACCGCATCAGCTCCCCGGCATTTTCAGGACGGCTTTAACCAATTGTTGATCCATCGGCAAATTGAGGATCAGCTGATCGCGTTGTGAAGGGGTGAGATGTTTGGTTCGCTGAAAATAGCTCTTGATGCGTTCAAAATAGTCGCCCGTGCTGCAAATGTATTTTGCCGGATTGCCGGCAACAACCGAATGATCCGCAATACTGTGAGTGACAACGCTCATGGCGCCGATGATGCAGTTGCTGCCGATCCTTACGCCGGGCAGGATCATCGCTTCATTGCCGATGAAGGTATTGTCGCCAATCGTAATTTTTCCAAAAACATCAACATCCGGGAATTGTTCTCTGAACACCCAGACCGCGCCGTCATGAGTGACAAACTTGACATCGCGGGTGATATGAACATGATTGCCGATTTCGATCAAAAACGGCTCGGAACCCCAGTAATAGGTTTTGATGCGGCAATTCGATCCAATGCGGGCGCCCAGTTTTCGGGCGAACTGCTCAGGTGAGCAGAATAATTTTAATATTGACTCGCGCAATTGTCGATACTGCATAATGCCTCCAAGCCGTCAGTCTTTTTCATCCCGGATCACATTCAATCCGCGCGGCGCCTGCGGCGGTACGTCATCATTCAAATTCGAACCGATATTCACATTATCGAACCAAACAGAATCGTTAAAAGAGCCGATTCCGAATTCTCCGGCAATGAACGCGGGCAATTGATATTCAAAAACCCGCTGTCCCTGCAGAAAAACCAAAACAGTGCCCTTACGCACCTCGACAGCAATCCTTTGCCATTGATCTAAAAAAGAACGAAACGTAAAGCGTTCAAACAAGGTTCTGGCGCCATTTTCGATTCGATGAAGCTTGACCTCTTCCGGCTGAATCTGGACATAGTAATAATTTTTTTCATTCACATAACCGAAAAGCACGGCATAATCAGCCTGGTTATTGGCGATGACATCTTCATTACTTTTCGCCAGGCAGGAAATTCGCACCGACTCCCCCAGGGCTTTGCTTCCGCGAATCAAGGCGAACTCGCCCAGTCGTTTAGCGTTCAAATCGCCATAATTCGAGGTATTGAGAAAAAGCACCTGATTCCCTTGTTGATCGACGAGTTCCCAGCGACTGGGTGTATAGAAAAACCAGGCCGGATTGATCCCATTTTCAAAATCATCATAGAATCCGGCCAACAATGAAAAGCGCACCACCGTATGATCCGCAATGCGGTTGCGATTCCGGGAAGTATCGGTCAGATTGCTGATTTCCATTTCATAATCAACGCCCAAGGTCAGCGGCTGCGTGCTCAGAATGACAGACCTTCCGTCAGCCGATAATTGAGCCAGATGAACGGTAATCGCCGGTTTGACTTGATAATTGTTGATCATAGCGGCTGTCGTCTTTTCGAGCGGCTCGGAAAAGATGATCTCCAGTTCATTCGAACTTTTTATCGCGGAAGAGAGCACATGGGGAGGCGTCAGATCAGGGAGGGTGGAAATAGTAAGACGAGCAGGATGACTGATATTGCTCGCCTTGTCCACCGAGTAAACACTGTATTCATATGTCGAGGATTCATCAAGTCCGAAATCAAAATAGCGCGCTTCGTAAATCTCCGCCAAAAACGACTCGTTGCGATAAACTCGATAAGAGACGGGCAGATCGCCGTCAGCAGCGCTCGCCGGTTGAGTCCATACAATCTCAATCGCATGCTCGTCAACCGCACCGGACCGCATATTGTTGGGCGGATTGGGCGGTACGCTGTCATCATATTTTAAATCATTTGAGACGATCGAGAAAAAGTAGAGATCGCCGACGCCGTTGTTATACGTGCTGCGATATAAAATACGCGTCCCCTGTCGATTGACCATGGCGTCGGGCTGATAATACTTGGTGCTTTGTCCCTGAACATAGTGGGAACGATGATGTACAAACCGTCGAACTTTTTGTGAGCCGTCTGTCGGCACTTCGATGATTTCATCCCAAAAAGGCGACCACAGCGTCGTCGGATCCTCTGACCGTCGATGGTAGGCCACATAAATGAAATCGCCGTTGGTCGCGGCATTGCATGCGGAGATCGACATGTGGGCCCAGATGGGGATATCCTTCAACAACCGCTGATTTCCATCAGACAATCGGACAGAGACGATGTCTCCGGGAGTTGCACCGCATGACTTGAAGAATTCCGGATAATCGTGTGTGACGACCGTGTACAGCACTTCATCGCCGTAATGATCGATTCCCGAAGCCCAATGGACGATGCTGGGATGCAATTGACGGATAAAATTCCAGTTCTTGTCGTACAGTTCAATACCGGCATATCGTTTCCCGACACCCGGATCAGTGCCCCAGGATACGATCACATATTTCCCTTCCGGAGAAATGGCGGCGTAATCAACACCAACATTGCCGCCTTTGGAACCTAAACTGCCGAGATTAAACTTGGAGATTGGATATTTGACATCATCAATCAGATCATAAACGAAAAGTTCTTTCTCATCCCCGTCCAAAACCCAATAACGGCCATTGAGAGAGATATCCCCCTCACCACCGGCCGGCCCGATGGTTGAATACTCGTCAAAACGACGCAGCACCTTATAACCATCCATCGCGCGAACATCATACAGCCGTATCTCGTTCTTTTCATATTTGTAAAAATGATAATTGGGATCAAAAGAAACAGTTTGGCCGCTGAGTTTATAGCGATCAGCCAATGCCCAGCGAATCCAATAAGGCTGCAGGGAGCTTCCGGAGACGCCTAAAAACTTTATCCGCGCTCCGGTTCTTCCATCATAAAGAAAAGTCGAGATCAGGAGATCGCCGTTTACATTTTCATTCTCCGAGGCGATGAAATATGAGCCGTCTTTATTGAAATAACAAATCTCGCTGTTGCCCAAATAGCCGCCGAGGACGAATTGATTGAACCGGGAAGCATCGGTGACGCGAATGATTCGCGTGCCAAAAGCGGGATCAATATAGGAGCTGCCGGCGCCGGGCGGCGGATTGAAACTATGCAGCTCTGGGGGAGGAATGACAGCATCACCATATATACCAATTGTTTCGATGCTGTAGGACTC
>RPQV01000604.1 GCA_003818595.1 Calditrichota bacterium | reverse complement strand
TTCAACACCAATGAGCAATCCTTTGCCTCGAACTTGATGAATATTTTTCTGATTGATTGAGCGGAAAAGTTGACGAAAATATTCTCCCATCTCACTTGCCCGTTGGGCCAGATTTTCATCGATTAAAATTTTCAGCGCTTCACGGGCAATTGCGCATGCCAGCGGATTCCCGCCGAACGTGCTTCCATGGTCACCGGGATGGAAAACATCCATAATTTCCTGACTCGCTAAAAAGGCGGAAACCGGATAGAATCCGCCGCCCAACGCTTTGCCGATAATCACGCCGTCCGGCGCCACGTTTTCGTACTGATAGGCGAACAGCTTGCCGCATCGCCCTAATCCGGTCTGAATCTCATCAACAATGAAAGCCAGGCGATTGCGCCTGCAGATCTGCTGGATCTCTTCCAAATAGCCATCAGGGGGGACGATGATTCCGCCTTCACCTTGAATGGGTTCGATGAGTACAGCGACAGTATTCGGCGTGACTGCGGCGGCTATCGCCCGGCTGTCGCCATACGGGACGCTGATAAAGCCGGGGGTGAATGGCCCAAAGCCCTCCTTATATTGCTGTTCTGTCGAAAATCCAACAATGGTGGTCGTCCGCCCATGGAAATTGTTATCAGCGACGATAATTTCAGCTTTATCTTTTTCCACTCCCTTGACTGAATACCCCCATTTGCGCACCGCTTTAATGGCGGTCTCAACCGCTTCGGCGCCGCTGTTCATGGGCAATACGCGGTCAAAAGAGGTGAGTCGGCATAATTCCTTACACAGCAAAGGTAATTGATCGTTGCGGAACGCTCTTGAGGTGAGGGTGATTTTTTCGATTTGCTCTTTGACTCGAGCAATCAGCCGCGGATGACAGTGGCCTTGGTTGACTGCAGAATAAGCACTCAAAAAATCGATGTATTTATTGCCGTCGACATCGTATACCCAGCTGCCTTGTCCACGGGCAAGCACGACATCGAGGGGATGATAGTTGTGCGCGCCATACTCATCCTCCATGCGAATATATTCCTGGCTGTTCATAGTATCTCCTTTACCTTTTTATCAGCGCTACAAAATACAGAATCGCGATTCAAAAAGCAACAACATCGATTGCCCTTCTGTTCTGCAACGGGGTGATCGTTATTCCGGCGGGCGTCGAGTTGATCGTCAAGAGTAATTTTTTGTCTCCCCTTTTTGGCCATTTTTTTGTACATTAAAAACTAAATAATAGAGAATAATTATGTCGATGACTGCCGATAAGCAGAACACATCGGCATCTATTCATGAAATAATGGTCTGAACAACTTGCTCACTTTGCCAAAGAGGGTCCTTTGAGAGTTTTATCCGGTATCCAGCCGTCAGGTGCTTTGCATCTGGGTAATTATTTTGCGATGATGAAGCGAATGATCGAATACCAGGAAAAGCATGAACTTTTTTGCTTTATCGTGAATTATCATGCCCTTACGAGTGTACGTGACTCGGAATATCTACGTCAAAATACGTATGCAGCCTGTGTTGATTTTCTGGCGCTCGGGATCGATCCGAACCGGTCTTATTTTTATGTTCAATCCGATATCCCGGAGGTAACAGAGCTCACTTGGCTTCTATCCAATGTAACTGAAATGGGCCTGCTGCTTCGCGCTCATTCATATAAAGATAAAGTGGAAAAGGGGATTGAACCGAACCATGGTTTGTTTGCCTATCCGGTGCTTATGGCTGCCGATATTCTGCTCTACGGCGCAAACTTTATACCCGTGGGAAAAGATCAAAAGCAGCATGTCGAAATGACTCGAGATATTGCGCAAAAATTTAACTATAACTATGGCGAAACTTTCGTGTTGCCGGAGCCGGAAATCATTGATGACCTGGCCACCATTCCAGGGACTGATGGTCAAAAAATGAGCAAATCCTACGGTAATACCATCAACTTATTCGCCTCGAAAGAAGAGTTGAAAAAGCGGGTGATGTCCATTGTGACGGACGCCAGGGCTGTGGAAGAGATAAAAGATCCGGACACCTGCAATCTGTTTGCGCTCACTTCATTGTTTCTCGATGCAGAGAGAAAAGCCGAGCTGCGGCAAAGATACCTGAGACCCGGTCTGAAATACGGCGAGGTGAAGAAAGAACTGATCGAGATCATTTGGAATTATTTTGAACCTTATCGTGACAAGCATGAAGAGCTGCTCAACAGACCCGATTACGTCCATGACGTCATGCGGGCAGGAGCGGCAAAAACGCGTTTGATCGCCGTTGAATATCTCGAAAAAGCCCGAAATGCTGTTGGGCTCAATTATTAAGTCGGAGCAAAAGCGGATTCGCGCGCTCCTTTTTGATTTCGATGGAGTGATGGCCGACACCATGCGCTATCATCTCGCGGCGTGGGAACAGGTTCTGTCTGCGCATTATGGATTCCACCTTGATGAAATGGTCGTCAAGTTGAATGAAGGTCGGCCGGTGCTGCAGATTGCACAGGCGATTTTTCGGGCTGCTGCGCAGCCACACACCGAGGAATTGCTTCGAACCTGCATTGCCGAAAAATCACTGGTATTCAAACATACACATCAAGCAAAAGTATATCCTGAAAACCGGCAGATTATAGAACGCGCGCGCAGTCAGGGCATTCTGGTCGGGTTGGTGACCGGCACGTTTCGCAAAAATCTCGCCTTGGTATTACCCGAACCCTGGATGCAATTGTTCGACGTGATTATCACCGACGGAGATACACTTCAGGGGAAACCTTTTCCCGATCCTTATTTGGCAGCGGCTGAACGTCTGAATGTCTTGCCGACGGAGTGCGTGGCGATTGAAAATGCTCCCCTTGGTATTCAATCGGCCAAAGCGGCGGGTATGGTTTGTATCGCCGTCCAGACAACCTTGCCTGAGGAACATTTAAAGCAGGCTGACGTTATAGTAGCAACACATGCGGAACTTTTGCTCCATCTCACGGCCGGGTTTTTCTGCGGATTCCCGGTTTGATATTTACGCAGGGAGGTTTGATGAGAAAAATTTGGCTCTGGCTGCCTTTATTATTTACAGCCTGTTCGCAGCGGGAACTCCCACCGCAGCAGACTCGTGACAGTGAAATCACCATAGAAAAACACTTGATTCCTGAAGTTGTCAATCCGGGCAGAGAGTATGT
>RPQV01000603.1 GCA_003818595.1 Calditrichota bacterium | reverse complement strand
ATTGCGGCCTATCCCGGATCGATCAAATCCATATTGTACAGGGCTGACCCGACCTGATGTGGTGTTGAGGATGTCAGGTGTAAAGTCAGCATAAACCACCCATAAATACCCGGACGAGTCCAAATAGCATGTCCAGATATTATTGCTACGCAGGCTGGTTGAATCGAGCGGATCGTGCTTGAAATGGATGAATCGCTCTTTTTTTCGATCAAATTTATTCAGGCCATTGAAATCGGTTCCGATCCAGAGGTTCCCATTTTTATCTTCATGAATGGAGGTAATTCCGCGACCGCTGATGCTGTAAGAGCTGATTTCGGGTTGATAAATTTTAAAATTATAGCCGTCATAACGTACGAGTCCATTCCTGGTGCCAAACCACAGGAATCCGAACGAATCCTGAAAAATGACGTTGATATAATTGGAAGGTAAACCGTCTACGGTGGTGAGATATTCGAATTTTACATCCGGATTTGCCGGGAAACCGGATATAGACAGTATCGACACCAGGAAGAATAGTTGAATAAATTTGCCCATATTTCCCCTCGACATTAAATTTGGTTCCCACAAATCAATCAAATGTCCTGGCGGAGCGTCTTTAATTTGGTAAAGTCAAAGGGTGCAAAGTTCATTAAAATCGGGCTTCGACTCCGCTCAGCCACCGAAGAAAGAGGCGTTTTCACATGGTCTGAGTATGGGTATACTATTCTACGGATTCAATTCACTATCTCTCAGCCCTCCATCGGGCATTAACGCTGAAAATCATCTCATCACCCCCCAGGCATCAACGCCCGCAGGATCAACGGGCGCCATGCCCGCGCTTCGCGATCATAAGCGCCAAAACCGGCGCCGAATTCCCAATAGGTCCATGAAATGTGGCGTTTTTCGGCCGAGCGCGCCACAAAATCGGTCCACACATAACGCGAATTATCATCGGCTTTGCTGTAGGCGCCAAATTCTCCCAGATAAAGTGGGCGACCCTGTTCTTCCGCCCACTTGACCGCTTTGTCCAATTGAGCGGTGACGGCATTGCGCTGATCAAGCGTTCCCGACCACTTGGTTCCCAGCCAACTCTGCGCTTCTTCACCGGCCCATTCAGCGCCCTGATGGGTGAATTGAAAGGGATCATAAAAATGAAACGTGGCGATCAGCGATTGATCCTCTTTCGGCAGCTCCAGGGTCGGCAAAGAATTGATGCTGTTCCAATTAATCGGGCCGATGACCGTCATGCGATAGGGATTCAGGTTCCGAATCACGGCCAACGCTTCGGCAGCGAGGGAATTCCACCACTCGGGATGAGTATTGAATTCACCGTGCGGCTCATTGAGAATTTCAAAATACAATTCATCCGGATAGTCTTTATAATGCCGGGCGATTTGTTCCCACAGGGCGATGAGCCAGCCCTTGTAGGCTTGCGGATCAGCGTTCAATTCGTCAAAATGATGATCGTTCAAAATGACAATCAGTCCGTTTTTCAGCGCTTCCTGGATCACGTGATCCACCCGTTCGAAAAACGCCGCCTCGATATAAAATGGTGGAACGGTCATCGAATGGGCACTCCAGGTGACCGGCAACCGAATGGAGGTAAAACCGGCGTCGGCAATGATTTTAAAATAGTGATCCTGAATGACCATTCCCCCTTCCCCTTCAACCGCAGCTTCGAGAGCATTGCCTAAATTGAAACCTCGCCCAATGGCCGCACTCATCACAAAGGCATCCAAAGGTTGCGTGGAAGGCGGACGGAAAGGCCATTTTTCTTCCGGCACGACGATCGTTTCCGTAGGCTTTTCCGAACAATGAATAAAGAGTCCCAACAGGACCAATAACCACAAATAACGACTTGCAGCAGTCACAAAAACTCCTATTAAAAATCAGGCGTACGATGTATGAATAAATTTTCCATTGCCATCCAGACCAGAATCGATGATTCAAAAGGCGAAAGAGAGGGAGATGCAGCAGGGGGAAATGGTCAATGGCTCGACATTTTTCCGGTTCTTGTGGAATTGAGGTATGAAATAGCCGAGAAAGCTGCCTACAACTGCAGCGACAGCGACATCTGAGGGGTAGTGTTTGCCGGCTCGTATTCGGTTATAGCCGACGGATGAAGCCACCGTCAGGGAAGCCGCCCAGACGACCGATTTCCATTTCGATTCCGGATAATAATCGCTAAAAACCTTGGAAAAAAATACCGCTCCGGCGAAAGAAGCTGAAGTATGGCCGGAAAAAAAAGATTTCTTGGTGTCTTTTGCCAGCTTGGCGGTCGTTGGGACAGCCGGATTATAAGCATAAGGTCGAATGCGCTGAATTCCGACTTTGGCAATTTCCGTCACAACGCCGACAGCAGCCATGGTTTCCAGATACATCATGGCTAATTTGGGCCCGTTTTGCCGCATCCGGGAATCAACAACGAATAGTGAGGGCAGCAGAATGCAGGTTTTTAAACCCCAATCGCTCAATTCGCCCGCTGTTTGTGAATAATAGTGCGTTGCCGGTTGATCCCATCGGTTGATCTCCTGATGATCCAAGTCAGCGATTTCATAGGGCTGGAGAGGTTGTATCTGCTCTCCCCAATAGTGCGAGAAGGCGCCAATCACCGCGCTGGCGCCCAGCAACGACCAATCTTTCATGGAAATGGGTTCGTAGGGAGATTCAGCCAGAGCATGGCCGACCGCAAAACAAATGACAAAAATAACCCAAAAGCGTGGTTTCATAAATCAGCGATTCCGTCAAAATGATTCGATCTTTCATCCGGCATAAAATGGACCCTGCCGGCTGTATGAAAAAAAGCGAGCACCCGGTCTCAATAACCAGGTGCCCGCCATCACTCACTGCTGAACTGCAAACCTTTAAAACTGTAAAACCATCCTAATCGCTGTCCCTGTAGCAGACGGGAGCGTTCGGTTGGTTTCATTGCAGTTTGATCATTTTTCGCGCGGCATTTTGATCGCCGGCGCGGAGAAAATAGATATAAACACCCGAACCCACGAGGGTACCGTTATCATCGCGGCCGTCCCAGTGATATGAATAATATCCGGGTTCCGCCGCTCCCTTCATCAGGCTCCTCACCTGTCGGCCCAACATATCATACAGAATGAGAGAAAACTCGCCGCTCGTTCCATCCGGCAATTGAAAGGTGATT
>RPQV01000602.1 GCA_003818595.1 Calditrichota bacterium | reverse complement strand
CATAAGAGTCTGGCCAAAATCGACCGTGAAATCTGATCGACTCTGTCGCATTGAAATTGAGTGGAAAATTCATAAAAGGTATTCGCCTCTACTTCACCTGTTGTAAGCCAGTAACCATTGGCATATGCTTTACCGGCGCCGGCAAGCGCCAGAGTCGGTGAATTTGCCACTGTATGCCGCTGATCCACCCAATGCATGGGCGCAATCTCGGGCCGTTGGCTTTCAAAACGCCAATCGTTGAAATCAGGTCTCTGAGAAAACGAGATTCCTCCCGCTCCCCAGAACAACAACAGCAAGAACACAGAAAAAATAAAACGATTCATCATATGTATCCTTTTGCATGGTATCATGCCAGGTCAGACTCTGATAAAGTAGATGCAACCCTGTTGAAAAGCAAGCGAATAATGAGTATAATTTCGTATCACTCCGGGTTCGCCTGCAAATCAATGAAACCTCTATCTTGCCGCTTGCATTAAATGACTTGGAATATGTAAATTCATTGCACATTCTACTCCATGGAGCATTCATGAAAAAAATCTTTGTTCTGGACACCAATGTTATTCTCCACGATGCCGGTTGCGTATTTCATTTTGAGGAGAATGATATTATCATTCCGATCACGGTTATCGAAGAACTGGATGCCTTTAAGCGCGGTCACGATCAGATCCATTTCAACGCGCGCGAGTTCATACGCTTTCTCGATCAGTTCCGTGGTGATAAAATCGTGGATGGGGGTGAAAAGCTGGGGGCAGGCCGCGGCAAAATTTTAATTCTGACCAATTATGGCGACGATCCTGAGGTACTGCAGGCATTTGTCGAGCAAAAGCCTGATCATCGGATTCTCAGCGCCGCACTGCATTTGAAAAAAGTAAAACCCAAAGAAAAGGTCATTGTCGTCAGTAAAGATGTCAATCTGCGTTTGAAAGCCAAGTCATTGGGTTTGGAGGCGCAGGACTATTACACCGATAAAATAGCGGATGTGGACAAACTGTATCGAGGCATACGTCTGATCGAGGGTGTTCCGTATGAAGTCATAGATCGTTTGTATAAAGAGCATGAACTGCCGTTCGGCGAAAGCGAAATCGAGGATGCCGTTCCTAATGAGTTTTTCATTTTGCGCAGCGGCAATAAATCCGGATTAGCTTATTATAATCACGCCGGCCAAATGATCGAACATGTCGATAAATCCATGGCTTACGGCATAAAACCGCGCAACGCCGAGCAAACTTTTTCAATTCATGCGCTGATGAATCCGAATTTACCGTTGATCTCTTTGAGCGGGAAAGCAGGCACCGGCAAAACGCTGCTCGCGCTGGCTGCTGCTCTGGAACGACGTAAAGTGTATAAACAAATCTACCTCGCCCGACCGATCGTCGCCTTGTCAAATCGCGATCTGGGATATCTGCCCGGAGATGTTGAGGCAAAGGTCGACCCCTATATGCAGCCTTTATATGACAATCTCGGCGTGATCAAGAACCAGTTTGATGAAACAGACCCCAATTACCAGCGCATTCAGGAGATGCTCGACAATAAAAAGCTGGTCATTTCGCCGCTGGCCTATATCCGTGGCCGCAGTCTGAACAACATTTATTTTATTGTTGATGAAGCCCAAAATCTGACACCGCACGAAGTAAAAACCATCATCACGCGAGCAGGCGAAGGCACAAAGGTTATCTTCACCGGAGATCCTCACCAAATTGACACGCCCTATTTAGATTCGCGCTCGAATGGACTCAGCTATCTCATTGATCGGATGAAGGGACAACCGTTGTATGGTCATGTTACATTGCAGAAAGGCGAGCGTTCCGAACTGGCTGAACTGGCCAGTGATTTGTTATAGTTCCTGTAATATTTTCGATTTATCCTAAATGAACAAGGCGAGTTCCAAAACTCGCCCTGTTATTATTTATTTTTCGCGGCGCCTTTTTCAATAACGCCGGAAATAGGGTGCAGCGTGATTGCGGTAAATGGCGTCAATTGGTAGTGCCAAAATCAACTCTCGGTGCCTGCTGGGCTTCCTGAGGGGCTTCAAAATAGGCGCGTTTTTCAAAATTAAACAAACCGGCAAGAATGTTGTTGGGGAATAGACGAATCTGCTGATTATACATCTGCACCTTCTCATTGAAGCGACGACGCTCAACGGCAATCCTGTTTTCCGTGCCCGCCAGCTCATCCTGTAGACGCAGGAAACTCTGATTGGCTTTCAGCTCCGGATACTGCTCAACCACCACCATCAGGCGACTGAGTGCCGAGGAGAGCTGGTTTTGTGCTTGCATATATTGTTCCAACATTTGCGGATTTGAAGCCAATTGATCGGCGTTCAGCTGCACTTTGGTGGCATTGGCCCTCGCCTGAATGACTGCTTCGAGGGTCTGGCGCTCAAAGTTCGCGTATCCCTTGACAGTCTCAACCAGATTGGGGATCAAATCCATGCGTCGTTGCAGGACATTTTGAACCTGCGCCCACGATTCATTCACCTGTTCATCAATCGTTACGAAAGAATTATAAGCTCTTTTTCCGATATTTACCAGCGCAAAAACCAAAATCAGCGCAACAACCAGAGCTGCCAGACAACCGAACCCTAATTTCCCTTTTGCCATTTGTTTCTCCTTTATACTCAATTTGATAATTGATCTATTGTATCTGAAAGATTTTTTATTTGTTTAATTAATGATTTTGCCAAAGCCATCAAAGCTGTTTTTTTGAGCTTGATCTTTTTCTCGCGCAACGCAATCATGGTCTCAAAAACCTCAGCATCGAGCTGATAAATATCAGCCGCGGTTTTAAAGACCGAAGCATTGTCCTGGGGAACCGGCGAATTGTTGAGTAGAATCAATACTCGAAAAAGCGATAAAAACGTCGGGATGGTCAAGTACAAAAATGTCTCCATCTGCAGCTTTTTATTCCACGCGATCAGAACGCCTTCGCGCAAATGAAGCAGTTTACTCTTCACCTGTTCCTCGCATTTTAACCGTAATGATGCTTTGGAAATTTCCATATCCTTTAAAAAATCCCGACCGTAAACCAACTCATGGGCAATTTTCAGATTGAGAAATTCAATCGGAAAACTGTCTAAAGAAGAATTGATATAGGCATTTGTTAAAAACAACGGCGTCGCCAATCCCTTTTTCGACCAT
>RPQV01000601.1 GCA_003818595.1 Calditrichota bacterium | reverse complement strand
GGCTCCGCTCAGCCACCGAGAGAGGATGTGTTTTCACACAGTCTGGGAGCATGGGAACCAAGAAAACCGGGCTTCGACTCCGCTCAGCCACCGAGAGAGGATGTGTTTTCACACAGTCTGAGAGCATGGGAACGAGGGAGTACTCCCCCCCGTTCTCCGTCCCAAGCTGCAGCTTGGGACGGAAATTGGGGGCGAAGCTGTGCTTCGCTTCCGATGCCTTCGACCGGGCGCCTGCTGACTGCAGCTGCAACCTGTTATCCGCCTTCATTCGGTTGCGGATCCCCGCCAAGTCACCTTGCTGTCGAACTTTTAATACGCAAAAACGTCTTGTCTTTTAGCTAAATTCTCATTAAATAATGATCGCCATGCACTCAAAGTTCAGTGCAATTAAAAAAATGGTCATTATATTCACCTTGCGCATTGGGATGAAATACTGCAAGTCAATGTCTGACTTGCGCTAACAGATATTCCGGCACACAATCCCCGGATGAACCCAAAGCATCGACACCTGCCCTTAATAAAAAAGGCGCCTTTAATCTGGCAAGTTCAACAAATGGAGTGTGATATGAAGAATATCATTAAAATACTGTTTTTCCCTGTCCTCGGACTCTTGTCCCTGTTCTGGTTTTTAATTCGCGTCATCCCCAAACCGAGTCGAGCCTCGTATCCCTGCATGCGCGCCACCGCACCCCTGGCCTCATCCTTTGTGGTTTGGGCAACGGGGCTATTTGCCTCGGCACTTTTTTTAAAAAAGGCGAGAACATTTCTGCATAAATCGCGCTATCTGCTGTTTTCCCTGACATGTCTGGCAACTCTCGTGACATTTCTCATTCCGATTCTGCACGATGCACAACCGGCCGCCGCGATTCCCGTAGCCACTCTCGAAGGCCCCAATCAACCCATGGGAACAGGGCAGGGCATCCATCCCGGCCAGGTCGTCTGGGTGCACAATCCCGAGGCCACGGACGAGACCTGCAGCAATAGAACGGATGACCATTGGTATCAGGACAACAACACCCAACAACCTGTTGTCGATCAAATGTTGTCCGATGGACTGCAGCGCATGACGGGTACAACGACTGATGCGATGGCCTGGGATGCGTTATTCCGCTACTATAATACAAACCATGGCAAAGGGAATGTCGGCTATACCGCCGGCGAAAAAATCGTCATCAAAATCAATCTCAACGGCATGTACAACAGCAGATCGGACCGCAACATCAACACGTCACCCCAAATCGCCTATTCGGTACTGAATCAACTGATCAACGTCGCGGGTGTTGCCCAGGCGGACATCAGCATCGGCGATCCAAACGTCACTATGCCCAATATGCATTATGACAAACTTCATTCCCAATTCCCAAATGTGATCTACTGGGGACAGAACAACGGCCGGACGCAGCCCAAAGCGTCCAAGAGTGAAGTCATGTTCTCCGGCGACGGCGAAATCGCCGATGTTTTGCCGCAAAGCTATGTGGATGCGGCTTATATGATCAACCTCCCGGTTTTGAAGAAACACCATCGATCCGGCGTTTCTCTGTGCTCTAAAAACCATTTCGGCTCGACGGCGCCATATTATGGCGGTGCGTGGCAATGGCATTACAGCCTGCCCTGCCCTGAAGGCGCCGGCGATGTCTCCAACGGCGAATATGGCGTCTATCGCTGCTTTGTCGATATCATGGGACATAAGGATCTCGGCGGCAAAACGATCCTCTATCTCATCGACGGCCTCTGGGGCTCGACCAACTGGGGACATCCCCCGGTCAAATGGCGCATGACCCCGTTCAATAATGACTGGCCTTCTTCCCTCTTTCTCTCTCAGGATCCCGTGGCCATTGAATCGGTCGGCTTTGATTTCCTCTTTTATGAATTCGATGAAAACCATCCCAGCGAAGGCGGGGCGCCCAATGGAGACAAGGGTCCTTATTCACATTTCCCGGCTTCAGACGACTTTATGCATCAGGCGGCGGACGCTGCCAACCGACCCGCTGGTGTGACCTATGATCCCGAGGGCGACGGCACACCGCTTCCTTCCAGCCTGGGCGCCCATGAACACTGGAACAATGCCGGTGAGAAAAAATATTCGCGCAATCTTGGATTGGATACAGGAATCGAGTTGGTGACCATCGAGGGCTCGACTCGTGTCGCGAATCCACAATTGGATCACACAGGAATGCCGACGGAATTTGTTTTGAATCAAAATTATCCCAATCCCTTTAATCCGAATACGACAATCCAGTATCAGCTCTCCACGCCTTCTCAGGTCACCCTGGCCGTCTTTCATGTCAATGGGCAGCAGATTTGCACCCTCTATGACGGATACCAGGAGGCCGGAACCCATCTGCAATCATGGGATGGTCGTCTGGCCAATGGCAATCCTGCCCCATCAGGTGTTTATATGTATCGTCTTTATGGGCGCAGCAGCGACCATACCTTCCAGCAGGCGCGCAAAATGGTGCTGAACCGCTAAGGTCAAAACCATGCGTTGATATACTCAATCTATGCCCGGAGACTTGTTTCCGGGCGTTTCTTTCATCCCTCAGAAAGCGAAGATTATGTTTAAAAGATGCATCTGTATACCCTTGGTGTTGCTTTTTTTATACGCGGCATGTCAGCAAACGACCGAGCAGGTTGAAACGATGGGAAATGTTCAGGGAACTGTAAGCCGGGTTCTGCCGGGCGGCACCGTCGTCGTCCATCCCGCTTTTATATTTATCGGCGATAGTCTGCTCACCACCACCGATTTGCAGGGACATTATCAGGTCACCGCGCTTGAAATCGGTACCTACGAACTCACCAGTTCCGCTCTCTTTTGTGGTGACACGACATTGTCGGTTCAGGTGCTCGGCGGGCGGACGGCCACCCTTGATTTCAATCTCAAACCGGAATCAGCGACAGGCAAAGTCTATGGTGAGTTTCAGGATGGGACCTTGTTCCAGCAGCGTCTTGAGGAAGATACATCGCTGGTGAACTGGAGCGGAAAAAAGGTATTTGACGCATCGACCGGAGCGACCCTGAACCTGAAAACCCTGGGAATCGATGTGGCGGAATGCATGGTATTCCTGGGCGACAGTTCACTGGCAACAGCGGATGCCTGGGGACAGTATTGGTTTACGATTCCCTGCGGGACATTTCCGTT
>RPQV01000600.1 GCA_003818595.1 Calditrichota bacterium | reverse complement strand
TCGCTCCGGCCAGGGTAAAAAGCGCCGGCCAGGCACCAGCGCCGATCTGCGCGAAAATCGGACCGGGACAAGCGCCGGTGATCGACCAGCCGACGCCGAACAATGCACCGCCGATGATAAAGCCCTTGTGATAGGCTTTACCTTTAAAGCTGATCTCTGTCCCGGAAATGGATTTCAGCTTTAGACGTTTCAATATCTGCACCGAAATAATACCACCAACCACAGCCGAAGCGATGACAAGGTACATGTGCGCTTCCTGCAGCAGAAACATTTTCTGAATGCGGAACCAGCTGATCACTTCAGCGCGGGTGAGAATGACGCCGAACGGAATGCCGAGGATCAAATAGATGATATTCTTCATAAAGCCCTCCTAAAAAATCCGGACAGTCAACCAGGTGAACAGCAGACCGGCGATGAAAAACGCGAGCGTCGCCTTGAGGCTGGCCCCGTTCAACAGCGACAATCCGGTGATCGCATGGCCCGAGGTGCAGCCGTTTGCATAGCGGGTGCCGAAACCGATCAGTAATCCGCCGACAAAGAGTGTCGCCCATCCCCGAGGCTCAAAATATTGAATCGGTAGAAACGGTTGGGATGCACCGTTCAACAGATACTGGGAAATGAGAGCACCGACTGCGATGCCGATGACAAAAAAGGATTTCCAGCCGTCTTTCCCCGCATCGAAAACGCCTTTTTTGAGGGATTTGGGCAGCAATAGGGTGCAGGCCTGGTCAAAGGCGGAAGAGATGCCGAACGCCTTGTTGCCGATCAGAAACAACAGCGGCACAAACAGGCCGATCAATGGACCGGCGATATACCAGGGTAAAAACGGGGATGAATCCATAGTTTAATTCCTTTACTGGTGATCCAATTTATTATGAGATCAATCAATGCTCTTTATGATGATATTGTCCCTTCATCAATTTCGAAAGAAAAAGTGATTTGGGCGGTGCTCTTCACCATCTCAGCCACTGAGCAGTACTTTTCAAAAGATAACGACAGCGCCCGCTGCACCTTATGGGCTTCCAAGCGGCCCTGTAATGTGAAATGAAGATGAATCGATGCAAAAGGCGATGGCGTGCCTTCCCGCCGATCACCATCCACGCGAATGGCGATTTTTTCCAAATGCTGTCGCTGTTTTTTCAGCATCAGCATGAAATCAAAGGCGCCGCAGGTTGCCAACCCCATGAGCACCAACTCCATCGGACGCGCACCCTGATTGCGGCCGCCGATCGATTCGCCGGCATCGATGTGCACCGGCACCCCGGAGGCACCCAGTGCCTGGAAATGAAAAGCGTCATCTATTCGTTCGAGTTCTACCTGCATTCGATCTCCTGTCAATGGAATTCTTTCTCATTGCACTTCTCCGAATTTGGAAAGAAAAAACATGTACGGATCAAGATAAATTCCAAACTAAATTAGCCAAGGTGGATGGACTGGTTGAAAACGGCATAAAGCCGCACCCTGAGCGAAGTCGAAGGGAGCGAAGTCGAAGGGAGCGTTTTAAATTAGTCTGGGAATTGTTATAAGGCCTGAACGCTTGACACGGCGGACAGCCGCGTTATCTGATGAGGACAATTTTACCCTTCATGTATTCCTTTTTCGTCTGCAGGAGGCAGAAATAAACGCCGGACGGCAGAGGATTCCCCGCATTATCGTCACCGCGCCACACGAATCGTTGCCTGCCGCTGCCGACCATGCCGTGCCACACATGGCGGACGATTTTGCCCTCGACGTTTATCAGGTCGAGCTGCATCAGCTCATGCTCAAGCGGCGTAAAACTAATCGTGGTTGAATCATTGAACGGATTGGGATAACTGGGATGAAGGATACAGCTTACTGGAGAAGGGACCTCATCTGAAATAGTAATCGCGGTCTCAGATTTGGCGTTTGGTGACAGGATGAGGGCGCCCCAGCGTTCGAGCAACTCCTTTTTCCCCTGTTCCGCTGCCCAATAATCAATATGATGAAAGTTCGACCAATTGCCCGATCCCGCAGCTTTGCTGTCCAAATCCTGAATCTCGATGTTCAATCCCATCGTCCATTCGCCCTGCGACGCATTCCAATAAAGACCGGGTTTGATCTGCAGACAGGGATCAGCGGCAATCTTCCATTCGATGATAAAACCATGGCCTTCAGTCATCGCATCTTTCAATCGAACCACTGCCTGCTGACTGCCGTTTTCGATCCACTGCTGATAATTATTCCAGGCGGTGCTGCTGCTGCGCGGCTCGCCTTCCAATAAACCCGGGATACCGACGCCGCCCAGTCGCGATTTGTAACTGCTGCAGACGATTTTCCAACTGGCGCCGTCGCCTTTTGTTTCCTTTTTGGTTGTGTTGTTCCATTGATTTTCCGGATTGAGAAAAATCTCGACGCCGTCGGCGAACCATGGCCAGCCTTGCGGCGACAACTCATGCGCCAGCGCATTGCCGTCCGGTAGCCAGGCATCGATGTCGATCCCGTAGAGAGTATCGTCGGTGATGTCAAAAGCAAAGTAGAGCGTTGTGCCGTCGTGCTTCACCCAACAGGTCATGGCATAATCCGCAGCGGACTTGACCTTTCCTGCATCCGAGTTCCACGTGGCATCATGATGTAATGCGTCGGCATCGTCCCATTCAGAAGGGGAGAGATAGCCATCCAGCGTCGGGGTGGTTCCGCGGTATGCCGTGATCGAATTGGGATAATTGCCGGCAAAGAGAGAAAGCGCAATAATGAATTGCAGTCCAATTATTCTCATGTTGATCTGCATCTTTATTTAACCAGCGAAACCTTGAGGATCTCAGTGCGTTCCGATGTGGTTAGGCGTGCAAAATAGAGGCCGGACGAAGCCGGTTCTCCGGCGCCGGTCAAACCGTTCCAGACGGCTTGAAAATGTCCTGCTTGACTGACGCCTTCACTTAAAAGGATCACCTGCTCGCCGGAGGCATTGTAAATGGCCAGAGTGTGGAAGCCCATTGCAGGCAGGTCATAGGTGAAACGCGTCTGCGAATTAAAGGGATTGGGATAATTCTGCAGCAGAGAACTGCTTTGCGGCGGATGAATCGGCTCCTGAATGTTGGTCGCAGCTCCGGCAATCACCAGTTCGACGCCGTCTCCTGTGTTCAGATTTCGGCTGTATTTTTTTTCCTGGGCGTTGTTCCAATG
>RPQV01000599.1 GCA_003818595.1 Calditrichota bacterium | reverse complement strand
GCCAACTGCTCATCTCCGATGACTCTCCGACAACACCGGAATGGAGCAGCAGTTTCATTCATTCAGAGAATGCAGCGAAAAAGACCGAGTTTTTCCAATGGGAAAAACCACGTTCCATTGAAATCACCGTAGAGCTGCCGAATCAGGCGCAGCTCGGCGAGGATGTCCCGCTCTTTTTCGCCATGAATGATTATGGAGACGCATCCACTCCCACCCTCACCCTCATCACTTCCGCGGAAAAGGTCATCCCCATCTCCTTGGAAAGAGACCCGGTAAGGTCCGGTTGGCGCGCAACGATCAAAACCATCGAATTACCGCTCGGACTGACCTATCTGCGCATTGAAAACGGCGCCGGCGCCGAAAAGCTCGACTATCGTACTCATTTTATCCTTCAAAGAGCGACCGGCATCAATGATGTCAACCTCCCCCATTCACTAGTATTGCAACAGAATTATCCCAATCCGTTCAATGCCCAGACGACCATGCGCATCAGATTGAGTGCGGAGGAGTACCTGCTGCTGGAAATTTATGACTTGAAAGGTCGCCTGGTGCGCACGCTGGTTGATGGCGCCTACGATGCCGGTGAGTACGTTTTGACATGGGATGGTCGCGACTGGTTCGGCAGACAAATGAGCAGCGGAATTTACTATTGCCAATTGAAAAGCTCGTCATCTTCTCAAGTTAAAAAAATGGTTTTGTTGCGCTGAAATTGTCACGCTTCAGTTGAAAATAGATTAATGGAGACGACCATGAAAAGGTCGATGATGGTCACCTTGATGATGCTGCTCATACTCTCCTGCGTGCGCGACAAGAAAATCACGGCGCCGATTGGAGAGGACGTTTTTGCGCTTTACCTGGTCGCCAACGAGCAGGAGTTGATGGATTCAGCAAAAAGTCACCTCACTCTCGATGATCTTGTTCCGGAAGCCGTGCCATTTTTTACAGTTTTTGATCTGGAGTTCTATCAATGGTCCAGTCATGCCTTTAAACTGCGCCATAATTGTTGTCCGAAATACATTGATCTTAATCAGTACCACCTGTTCCTCGTCGTTGTCGGTACGGAGAGAATATATTGGGGCGAATTTGTGTTGGATATTATGTCGCGCAGCGTCGATCGGCCGGTACTGCATTTGATGCCGCCTCAATCCCCGGTGGTCGCAACACTATTTTTGTTCCCCTGCGAGAACCGATTTGCGGCAAGTTATCCTGAAGGACTCGCCGAACCAGCGAATGACTCGCGCAGCGATGAAAGAATCTACAACGCCTTGAAAAAAGCAGGGGTGCTGATCAAATAGAGGAGATGTCGGATGAAAAAGGTCGCGGTTTTAGGAGTTTTGCTGGTCGCTGTCAGCTGCACGCGTTCCAAGGCGCCGATGGAACCGCAGGTGATCGGTGGGACAGGCGAAGAATACGCTGTTTATCGTGTGGTGCTGAACGATCTGCGCGGTGAACCGGTACAGATGCAGGTGTTCGTCATGCCGGACTCGACGGAAAACTATATCATCAGCGACAGTGATTATGTTGTGAAGGGAATGCCGCAGGTGAATGAAGAGCTGATTGCGCAATATAACCAGGCAAACACCGCGATCAAATTTTTACAACCGATTTCAGGTCTCGCCCTCAAATGCTATTTGGTCAATCGAACGGAAATCCCGGCTATTTTTGAATTGAAAACCAAGTTCCCTGATGCTCAGGCGCTTGTCAGCATTTCCAGCGTCGGCTTTGACGCCGAGAAAAGAAGCGCCCTGGTTTACATTTCCTGCATTTGGGCGCCCCTCGCGGGCTGGGGAAAAGTCGTCTATTTGGAAAAGGAAAAGGAGTGGCAGATCAAGGCATCAATGTTGGTGTGGATATCGTGAGAGAAGAATCACGCAAAGTCGCCAAGACGCAAAGGGTGACCTCGTCGTACACCTTGGCAATTTGCCGCACTCGTATCAAGGAAACTGATAAAGGTGTGCGACGAGTTGAAAGCCCCCTCCATAATCTTTCTTTGCGCCTTTGCGCCTTTGCGTCTCGTATGTTAAATTTCAGAAAAAAGATAAGAAAATCAGTTCTTTGGATTAATAAAAAAAAGTTTTATCCTGACAGTTGAGGAGGATAGCGTCTTGTGGCTTCGAGCCCGTCGCAAAGTTTCTTCCTTCTGTCAGGGTAGAATCGGAGAGTAACTGGGCACAATGATGCCGCATTTTACGAGACTGATGTTCCTGACTTTTTTAAATTAATTCATAGAGGTGTTTTATGTCTGATTTCTATCTTGGTTGTGACGCCAGTAAAGGCTATGCCGATTTTGTATTGACGGATCATCAAAAACAGATCGTCGAGAGTAATTTTCAACTTGACGATACCTGCTCGGGTCACCGGAAACTCGAGCAGGTTCTGCAGTCGTTCTTTGAAAAAAATCCCGAGGCTGTCCTGTATGCCGCCGTGGAAAGTACCGGCGGTTACGAAAACAACTGGTTTCATGCCTTCAAAATGCTCGGCGTCAGATTTCCCGTTAAAGTGGCCCGTCTGAATCCGGACGGTGTCAATCATCACAAAAAGGCCGCTTTAAAACGCAACAGCACTGATAAGATCAGCGCGCTGACGATTGCTGAATATCAGATCAATTATTCAGAGGTCATCCGCTATGATGAGCAGGATCGTTATCACGGCATGAAAAAATTGTTTACTGCGTACCGCATGCTGAAGAAAATCAGAACCCAGCTGCTCAACCAGCTGGAATCGCTGATCTATACGGCTCATCCGCAATTGGTCAAGTACCGCAAAGACAATACGCCTCTATGGCTGCTGCGGTTGTTGAACCTGTATCCGAATGCCGAAAGTCTGGCGAACGCCGCCGTTGAAGACGTTGATAATATTCCGTTTATCACCTCCAGACGCGCCGCGGTTTTAATCGAGGAGGCCGCATCCTCCGTCGCCTCCGCCGCCGATAAACAGACAAAAGTGCTGATCAGGCTCCTGACCTCTCAGGTTTTAGACCTGGATCGTTCCATCCGTACCCTGGAGAAGGAGGCCGATGATTTTGCCGATGTCCATGAGGTCAAGCTGATCCGATCCATTCAGTCCATAGGCATCATGTCGGCAATCGGCCTCTTTATTCAATTAAACGGCAATATCAGCCTCTTTGCCAAGTCCAAAAAACTGTCGGCCTATTG
>RPQV01000598.1 GCA_003818595.1 Calditrichota bacterium | reverse complement strand
TAAAAAGTTTTATGCTTCCGCGACAAATCGTGCTGAGGTGTCTTTACGCACCCTGGCGAAAGAAATTAAAGAAATCTCGACCGTGAGTGTGCCGGACACCACCGCCGTCATCGAGGCGCTGCTGCAGATCATTCCGCGCCATCTCGGCGCAGGGGCGGTTGTGCGGCTGGGAGAGTTCGGCTCTTTTTCGGTGAATGTTTGCAGCGAAGGGGCGGCCAGCGAGGACGAGTTTTCGTCCGGCTTGATCAAAGGAAAGCAATCTTCATGTTGAAGGAAAACAAGCTTCTTTTGCAGGCCAAGTCGGCTTCTTTTTCGAAGAAACCACGCTGTTGTCTGGACAAAAACGGCTATCACTTCACCTGCAAACCGGACATGGCCATCGCCATGAACTTGGCAAAGCTCCTCATGATTTGATCGCTGCTTCGAATCGGCGCGAAACATCCTGCCAATTGATGACATTGAAAAAGTTGTTGACGTATTCGCCGCCGAGGGTCAGCGGCATAACGGATGAATCGGCTGCAGCCTGCAATCCGCTGTTCACCGCCAGCACCGCGCCGGCGGCAACGCCGGCGGCAACCGGCAATGATTTGATAAAGTTTCTTCTATCGGTCATGATGTGATCTCCTTTTTTAAATTTTTTATACGGAAAAAATGGAACACATCATGGGTGGTGTCTTATTCCATCAAAGGTAGAGGTTGGACAAGATCATCATAATATCTTCTTTAGTGGGAGGCCGAATGTAAGTCTGGCGCCCGGTTGATGGTACTGCCTCCGGCATGTTTGGTCTCGGAGATCAGCCTTCCCCCGCGAACTGTGGCTCCGATCACGATGCCGGCGCTCATAAGGACGATGTTCTTGATAATGTACTGACCTTCGAGTGTTGGAGCGTATGGGATACGGGTGAACACCTGACTGGGGTAAAGGAACAGAGGAGTGATGGCTCCGAGCATCTGCAGGAAGAGCAACAAAAGCGTCGCCCGCATGAATACGCCCAGGATGAGACCGATCCCTATCAAAGATTCCCAACAAGCAAGAATCACGATAGAAACACCTGGTGACAGCCGGCCAAATGTAAGAGCGGCAATCGTCTGCGTGGCAAGTTCCTGCGCGGGGCTAAGGCCGGGAAAGAACTTGAGGACGCCGAACCATAGGAAAACGATGCCGAGGCTAACCCGTAGAAGCAGGACGCCGTAGCGAGCCATCCATGCGGTGATTCGAGTGTCTATTCGGTTAAAAGCAGGTTCTAGGTATGTCATAGTTTCATCCTCTCGATGTTTGTAGTCTGCCGAGTGTTGTGTGATGATGGACGCGGAGTAAAATCAAGGTCGGACCAAATCAAATTTTTGTTTGTAATCGGTTTGAGAGATTAAAGTTATCATGATGTATTTAAATGAGTTGGATTTTTCTGATCCCAATTCGAGGATGCGTCGGTTGTCTGTTTGGCGGCAATATATGGCTTTAAATAGTGTGGGATGGCAGAACCTCTTTTATTTCGATTGCCGACTTGAGTCCCAGGTTATCCAAAATCGTTGAGAGACTCGACAAGTTGGGATTACCTTCATTCGAAAGCATACGGTACATATTTTCTCTGTTTAGAGATGATTGTTTTTCGAGATTCTTGATACCTTTCGCAGTCGCAACATCCCTTAAGGCCATGAGAAAAATTTCCTGGTTGCCTTCCTGGATGGCGGCATTGAGATATTCAGCTGCCTCCCTCGGATTTTCAAGTTCTTTCAAGAGATCATCTTTGTATTTTCTGGTTACCTTATCCATCTTTTCTTTGGGCTTTCTGACTGCCGCCGCAGAGGACAAAGTATCGGCATCCTGACCAAAATAAATCCTATATCCTATCGTGTGATTTTGATTCCATAAATTAATATAGTTTATAAACTATTGTAGGTCAATCAAATAATGACTGCTTTATGATTATCTGGTTTTTCAGACTCGCGAACATCAAGGAAAAACGAAACAAAGATTTGATTTATCAATGAGTTAATTTGGTCCGACCCCAAATCGACCGATGCGAATTAATGCAATCTTGCACCAAAGGGACATTTTTCGTATATTTTCTTTAGCCACTGCCGATGCAGATGATGAAAACCAAAATTCTATAATGGGGAAACAGCCCTGTGGTAAGCCATGCAATGGCGTTCGCAGAACAAACGGGATTGAAACGATAAAGCTTGAATCACAATCCAAAAGGAAATGATTATCCTCATCCCTTAAAGATACTTTAACTTGATTGCCGGATGCCGTTTCCTGTCGCTGCCCCTGGCCGGCGCGATACCACATGGACTCCGCTTCGGGCGTAGGAGATCGAATGAAAAAGATATTCATTTTTTATCTGCTGTTCTCAGGAATTGTCTCTGGACGGCAGATCGTGGTTCCCACAGATAAATTGCGCACCATTCAATCCGGTATTGATGCAGCGCAGATGGGAGATACTGTGGTTGTCAAACCCGGGATTTATCATGAGAGCATCAAAATGTCTATTATACCCCGCCCCAATAGCGGGGGAGGACCCGGCATCACTTTGGCATCGTTTTATATTTATCATCGCGATGCTGATTATATCGGCAAAACAATTATTCAGGGATTGAGTGGCAAGCCGGCGATAAAGATCGAGCAATTTATGTATAATGTGTACCACACATTACTGGGCTTTTCCATTGAAAACAGCAGCTCAGGGCTAGCCCTCTTGGAAGCAAAGGTTCACCTCGAAAACATGGTTTTCAAGAATAATGAGAAAGCCGTCGGCGCCTCAATTACCGTGCTAACGATGAAGAATGTTCTGATTTGTCAAAATTCGCAGGCTTTAAGAAATTATAGTGTGCATCAAGTGCTCGAAAACGTGGTGATTATTGACAATAAAGAATCCATATCGACCGTCGATTTTGGACGCATCACGCTGAAAAACTGCACCATTGCGAACAACCATTCGCCAATACAATTTAACTACTATCGCTCCAGGCTCGAGTGCTATAATTCCATTCTATGGAATAAGAGCGCCGTTGAAATAGCTTTTTTATATGATCAACAATGGGAATTGGAAGTCGCCGATTCGTGTTTCTTTGGAAATTCATGTGTTAAAAATGGTTTTTCAGGAATATCTTTTGTAATTGGCAAGCCGCCCATTATGTGGTTGACTGGGAATCT
>RPQV01000597.1 GCA_003818595.1 Calditrichota bacterium | reverse complement strand
GATGCCAAGTCAGCACATCGCTGATGGTTTGATGGTAAAGACTGCCCGCAGGGATGCACGCCATGCCGGCGCGGATAATTTTTTGAATATCGGATTCAAAGAATGCCGCGGCATACATGCCGGCTACGAACTGACCGCCATAGAGACCGTCGCCATAGTTCATCAGCCGACCGAATTTTTCACCCAAATCGATGACGACTTGCGGCAAGCCCGGCGCAATCAAGCCCGCGTAATCGGCTTCGATTTGGTAATCGATATCGTCGGCGTGTGAATTGAATTGTGGATGACCCGAGTATGGCGGAGCGATCCCCGCACGCAGATTGTCGCGGCCGGCTTTATTAGCATGCCAGAGCATATAGCGGCTGTTGGCGAAATCAATGCCCGCCTGACGAATGCTGACGTCAAAACCATACTGTTCCAACGTGCGCAAAAAGGTCATTTCAACATAAATGTCGTCCTGACCGAACTGATTGACCATCTCCGGCGTCCAGCTCGGAATCCGATCTTCCGGAATGATCGCACCCTGCCAGTTAAATTCCGTCGGCCCGCCCCAGCCGACGCCGACCATCTGCCCCACCCAACCGGCCTTCATCTTGTCGACATATTCCGAAATGCGGATACGTCGTTCATTGGATATGAGACTGCACGATGACATGAAGAGTATTCCTGTCAACGACAGCATCAGCAAACCTTGTCTGCTCATGGACACTCCTATCAATTTTGACATTCCTATCAATTTTATATGCTAAAATCACTGTTTCGAAAACATAATGCGTTAATTCATCATTCATAACGATTAAAGTTTTGTCTGAGATAACGTTCCATCACCCGTTTGATAAATTCATCTTTGTTGATGGTCATGCCGATCTCGCCATTCGGCGCCTTGCTCTCATCAATCACGGTGTAGCCGCGACCAATGACCTGGACGTGCGCCTTGCGGGTGGTGAACAGCTCCGGCCACAGCACCATGCCGACTGCGACGACATCGAACAAGGTCGGATCAAGTTGGGCATAGCCTTCGTAACGCCAGAGCGTATAAAGAGCGCTCAACGCATCGGTCAAGGGCGAGTTGCGGTACAGCAGACGCAGACGATTTTCTTCATTCAGCTTGACAAATGTGGTGACGTCCAGTCCGGCATAGACGATTTCAGCGCCGCTGTTGACAAACATCTTGGCCGATTCGACATCGGCGGCCACGTTCCATTCAGCATCCGGAATCGGACCGGTGTTGTATCCCATATAAAATGATCCGAACATGGAGACCACTTTTTTCGCCAGTTTCAGCGCCTCGGGATCTTTATTGATCACATCCTGAATGTTCGGTACCGGACCGACGGTGAAAAGGATGACCTGATGGGGATACTGATGCAGTTTTTCGATGATGAAATCAGCAGCGTTTTGCTTGATGGGTTTGATCTTGTCAAATCTCTCTCCCCAGAAGAATTGATTCGAGTACCCGGCCTGCTCGGTATCGACTCCGACGACACCGGGAGTATGACGTCCAACCACCACCGGAATATCCTCCAGGCCGCATTCCCAGAGCAGGCGGCAGGCCACCTGCGCGCGTTTAGGCGTGTTGCCGTGATCCATGACCACGCCTAAAATATCGAATTCCGGACTCGAGAGCACCAGAGCCAAGGCATAGGCGTCGTCGACGTCACTAGCCAGATCGCAGTCGAAAATGATTTTCTGTTTCTCGGCGGCAAAAGAAAGGGACAATCCAAAACAAAAAAACAAAATGATGATACGCTTCATATTTCCCTCGTTGAATATGTATAGATGATTTGTGCTATTCATAATTCATTCTAATCACACCTTGAACTCTACTGCATCCTGCTGTCACTCACATCATATATCATTTTTGTATCGAGTAAATATAAAAATACCTCCGCCGCATGCCAGGTATGCGGAGCACAGGTTTTCATCTGGGTGAAAATCGGATCAATGAGCGCCATTCCCTCATAGTCCGCCTCACTCGCCTGGGTTTCCCACGTCAATGGGTATTCTTGATCACTGATCGGGCTGCCATGACGATGATAAAAATGATCCCGTGCCCATCCAATATAAGGATAAAGATCGCTGGTCCAATCGTCCCCATTAACATGATATTCACCGAATTCCCACCAGAAAAGTGATGAATATTGATCAAACACAGCTGGAATCTGATAAGCATCCGGCAGATGAAGCGATTGAAGACCGAATTTGAGCCATTTGGTCTGATAGACAGGAACTTGTTGAAAATCCGAACGTCCGCAAATATAGGAACCGCTGGAATCTGAAACTGTAAACTGCTGTGCTGCAGCAAGAATTTTCTTCACCAGCGGATGAGCCGAATCACTAAAAAGGGAGAGCAAATAAAGTGTTTGACCCAGATTATCAGCTTCGTTTTCCGGATGCCCGCTGCGAGATCCATTATTGTGATCAAAGGGATCGTCAAGGTCCAGAACCCAATTTTTAATTAATGATAGATTATCAGTCTTTTGCAGACACATCGCCATCGTGGCTGCATCTCGTCGCCAGGGATTGTGGTAAACCAGCCAGTTGGGTAATGGTCGGGAATCCATTATATTGATGAGAAGCTCATGATGAAGGACGCGCAGGATTTCAGAATAAGGGTGACCATTAAACCGTGGCAGATTAAGAGGACACGTTGTGCCATTAATCCGCTCCCGCTTTTTCCCCTGCAGCCAAATCCCGTCTTCGTTTTCATCGATCAAGATCGTTTGTCCGTCTTTCAATTTCAGCAAAACAGCATATTCATTGGGGATAATTGTTTCTGTTTCAAAATCAAAGATATTCAGCGGTTCACCACTTGCAACATTCACCAACATGCCCTGTTTGTAGAGCAATTTTGGACGGTTGCCCATGCCGAAAAGAAAAAATGTAACCGGGGGACGTTCCTGCGTACGGCAGAATGAGCGTAAAAGTTTTAATTGCTTCTGATAGAGTTGATGATATTGAAGGAGTTGTGCCTCATTCTTCTCCTCACTCAGATGACAGGATAAAAAAAACAGCAGCACTATCGCGACGCATCTACTCAATTTCCCCACCATGATTTTGTTTCGACCGATTGTTAATAATACTCTGGACCGAGGAACGAATGATCAACGTCGTGGGTAATTTGATCCCCTCCTCGACTATTTTTTTCTCCTGCATTTG
>RPQV01000596.1 GCA_003818595.1 Calditrichota bacterium | reverse complement strand
TCCGGTTCCACCCAGATGCCGAAATCCATGCCGAGTTCGTTGATTTTTTGAATCATGGGGCTGAGGCCGCGAGGAAATTTTTGCGGATCGGGAATCCAATCGCCCAAACCGGCGTGATCGTCGTTTCGTCCTTTGAACCAGCCGTCATCAATGACAAACAACTCGACGCCGATATCGCGGGCGATCTCCGCGAGCTTGATCTGATCTTTTTCGTTGACATGGAAGGTGGTGGCATACCAACTGTTGTACAGTACTTGAGAAGGTTGGGTGTTGAACGGTTGTGGAAGCAGATGATCGAGAGTATAGTGATGCAGGGCAATGCTCGCCGCGGCCGTTCCTCCAATGGTGCAGCCCATGATCATTTTCGGCGTCGTAAAGCTGACACCAGGCCTGAGGGTCCATGATGTATCCCACTCATTGATGCCTGCGACGATTTGGGTGCGCTCCATACGGTTGACCTCAGCAGTGATCAGCCAGTTGCCCGCCCACACCGGCCCGCCGAACCAGACGGCGCCGCAGAATTCGTCGATTTCATCTTGCGGCCGAATCATGAAAACGCCGGCGTGCTGATGCGAGCGCACATCGCGAACGGCAATGGTCTTGCTCCCCGGAGTGAGGCGGGAACGACGGGGAATGCTCTCCCGACCCCAGTCGCCGCTGAACTGAATGAAATCATAGGCGCCCTGCGGCAAAAGAAACGATCCGGAATAGGCTTTTTCAATCAGAATATCCTCCGCTCCGATATTCTTGAGCACCAGCCATTTTTCCAGCAGATCGAGCTCCGGCAGCACGCGGATGAATTCGCTCACGGCTAACGGATAATGACGATCCTTCATATCCAGTCTGAGCACGGGATGACCATGTTCTTCGAGGATTTCGTATCCCTGATAAATCAGTTCCAATTCCCGCGCCAGGTCGGCAAAGATCACCTCCAGAGCTGGCGCCATATCGATGAACCCGCCGCGATAGGGAATCTCCCGCAGCAAGGTGCCATTCTCGATCGTTGCCGTCCAGTCCGGCGCCTCATAGGGTCGCGTCCCGGCGGTGGGACCGTAATACCCCGGGGTCAGGTTCTGATCTTCGGTGAGGATGATCTGACAGGTGCTGTTTTCCGTGGACAGCGTCCAGCGGGTGGGCTGAGCGTCAACCGCAATGACCTGTTTTGTATCCGTGCCGTGGGCCCTGAGCGGCATGAGCAGGGATAAAGTTGCAATATAGAGAACAAGGTGGGATGGATAGGGCTTCATGATGAAATTCCTCCGGCGAAATTCCTTGATCTTAAAATAACTTGTTGCAGTCATGTACCATAAATCGAAAGTAAAAAGTTTAAACAAAATAATAGCATTTTGCATTGCCGCCAATTGTTTATGAATCACCTTTATTCCAAACGCACCGCCGCAAACCCGCGAGCCCGCAGCGGGACGCGCGCCGATTTTTGATGGACGGCGATGATTTTCTGGTCCTGCTCTAACAAATCGCAGGAGGTCACGGTCGTCCGCACAGAGAAACGCAATCGAGTTTCTTTCGTCTCGCCGGCAGTTTCCCAGAGTCGCAATATGAAACCGTCGCCGAAATGCGGATCCGAGGGTTTGAGCGTAGTGACCATGACCCCTTCGCCGGCGAGGATCACCTTCGGCTCGGGCAGGGGAACCGTTGGGGCGCCATGCAACGCCATGATCGGCTGCATCACCCGTCTGCTGAAGATAAACGCGTTTGCGTCCTCAATCGGTTTTGCCCCGACCTGCAGACTGAAACGGAAGAGGAAATCAGTCTCGCCATTTTGATTTCGGGTCGATTCTTGAAAGTTTTGATCGTTGCCGACAAGTTCGAAGGCAAGGGGAGAGATGTCGGGACGCAGACAAAACGCGTCCAGCGGCGTAATGACGATGTACAGTCCGTCCGCGAGTTCGGCAGTGACAAATCCCTGCACCACCATGCGCGTGGAATCAGCCCCCGGCAACAAATCGCCTTCGGGCTGGGGATAGGGGCGCACCACCGCACCACAGGTTTCGACGCGGAGTGATTTTGCATGTTCGCCAAAAGCCAGGAACAAAGCTTCCGCTTCCTTAACCGGCTGCTTTTTCAGGCGCACAGACACATCGAGTCGATCAATCTGGCGATAAATTGTCAATGCCATGATAAACTCACAATGGGGCAGGCTGCCGTCGATTTCCATTGTCGATAACACCGGCCCGTCGGCGGTCACCCGTGCTGTGCCGTATTGCGGCCTGGACTGTATGTCGGATCGATGGAGGCATTGCAGAAAGCCATCAATGCCGGTCAATGCTTGGGCAGTCGGTTTATGAAATATCCTGGGGAGATAGTTTGAGGTGCTGTCGGCGATGATGAGATAATAGGGTGATTCGATACGTGAGTTTTGCGCCGACATCCGGCGATGATCGACTGATCCCTTAATGTGATAACGGGCAAAGGCATAGGCGGGCAACTCATCGCTGTCAAAGACCAGCCTTTTTCCTCCCTGTTCGACAACAATTTGTGCCGGAATCATTTTGCCTTTTGAACTGATGACGGGCAGCGAATCCCTGTCCCATGGTATAGTGACGATATCGCGGCGCGTCAGACCGACAGGATTGAACAGCGTGATTTCATGTTTCGCGTTCGGCAGTCCCAACTTTTCCCACGCGAGAGCTGACAGACGATCGGTCTCCCGCAGGAGGTTTTGGGAAAATGTTTTGCGGATCATGGCATTCACCAACCTATTTTCATCGTTGGAACCGTTCCAGGAATGATCCAGCAACATGGCCAGATGCCATTCTGCCGATTGATGCAGATCTCCGAATAGAGTCTCCTGTAATGATGCATCCACTGATGCCAGCAGCGCTTCCGCTGCCAGGAGGCGGCGCTCTCCCTCGCGCATTTGCGCCGAATATTTGGCCAATGTCACCGGCCATAGCTCCCATGCATGACCGAATTCTCCCCTGATTGTCTGCAAAAAGGGAGTGACATTCTGCACCGAATCGACGATGTCGGTGAACATAGTAAAGGTAGCGTGCGCCAGTTTTGCCGGTCGTTGCGGATTACGGTTATACTTTTGAATGCCATCGTGAACAATCTCGGCCTCCTGCCGGGAATCCAGCGCAAT
Source organism: Calditrichota bacterium (assembly GCA_003818595.1). Taxonomy (GTDB): domain Bacteria; phylum Zhuqueibacterota; class Zhuqueibacteria; order Residuimicrobiales; family Krinioviventaceae; genus Fontimicrobium. Next base: position 56 of record RPQV01000596.1, on the reverse strand, counting down.
GTCGCCATGAGTTCCCTGCGCCAAAATAATGTCCAGGGGATAATGCTCCAGCGAGT
>RPQV01000595.1 GCA_003818595.1 Calditrichota bacterium | reverse complement strand
GAATCGAGGAGATCCACCGCATAATAATAGGGCGTCGAAATTTCCCGGTCGTGCGAGAACCTTGAGCCTCTCGCCTCAAATTGCGTTCGCAGTTCGCCCACCAGCGGCATTAACGAAAAATCGCCATAATCGCCGATCCATGGACTCGGCTGGTGGGTCGCTTTCAAACCATTGATTTTTGCAGCGCGATACTGATAAATCCAGCCATCATCAAATCTGCCCGTTGAGGGCGTCCATGCAGTCATCCCAAACGGCAGGGCTGCGGCGGGATAGGTATTCCCGTGGGAAAATTTGACCTCCGAATCAGTGCCGACCATCGGATTCACATGATCAATATTCAGCGATTGCGAAAAACAGCCGGCGGCGAGGAAAAAGAAAAACGCGATTGATTTTATCATGGTCTCAACCTCATGGATGTGCCTTGAACGATATCTCCAATTTATGAGGAAGAGTTTGAATACGCAATAAAAATATGGAATTGCATTACTCACATATTTCAACTACATTTAAATAGTGATGTTGCCAGTGAAACACCGATGAATAAAAAGAATATTATAAAATACTTGGACGGTTTTCGGCTCAAGCATTCCATTCTGGCGTCGGCGAAACAGCTCGACCAGAAACAGGAGGACTTGAACCGGATCAATGTGTTTCCGGTGGCGGATGGCGATACCGGTACCAACATGGCTGAAACCATGCAGGCCATCGCCGATCGCGCCCAGCATCAGGAAGATGATTCGTTTGCTGCCGTCAGCACCGCCATTGCGGATTCAGCGCTGGAGGGAGCGCGCGGTAATTCAGGCGTCATTTTAGCACAATTTTTTCAGGGATTAGCCGACAAAGTCGTCGGCAAAAAAAAGGTGGCGACGCACGAGTTCGCCCAGGCGGTCGACAATGCGGTCTCACTTGCCCATTCAGCGGTCACTCATCCGCGTGAGGGAACCATTCTGACGGTGATGCGGGACTGGGCTGATTTTATCAAAGAGCATGCCCAGATTAAAACCGATTTTGTCGATCTGCTCAAAAGCGCGTTGGTGCGCGCCAAACATTCTCTTGCCGAGACGCCGAAAAAACTCAAAGAACTGCGCATCGCCGGCGTGGTCGATGCCGGGGCGCAGGGATTTGTGCATATACTCGAAGGAATGCAGGATTTTCTGGAAAGCGGCCGTCTGGCCGCCATGACCGCGGCCACTCAAATGGTCGATAAAATCCGGCACCACACCCATAATGCCGAAGAAGCCGCGCTCTACCAGTATTGCACCCAGTGCCTTATTCAGGGTGAGGATATCAATCGCGACCTGCTGAAACAAGAATTGAGTTTGCTGGGGGAGTCGCTCATCGTCATCGGTACGCACCACAAAGTTCGTATTCATATTCATACAAACCATCCGCAGCAGGTCTTCAACATCGCCGAATATCACGGTCGCCTGATTCAGTCCAAGACCGATGACATGCGCTCCCAGTTTTCCAAGAAATTGAAGGAGGATGAGAAAGAGATGATCACGGTCGTTACGGATTCGACATGCGACCTGCCTGAAGAATTCCTCCGGCTTCATCAAGTCCGAGTCGTGCCGGTGCTGCTGAAAATCAGGGATAAATCGTTCATCGACCGCGTTGAAATTCAACCGGAAGAATTTTACCAGCTTTATAAGGTATCCGGCGGGCAGATCAGCACTTCACAACCATCGCCCGCGAGTTTCACTCAAGCCTATCAAAGCGCCGTCGCTCATTCCAGGTCGATTCTTTCGATACATCTCAGCGGGGCGATCAGCGGCACGATCAACGGCGCCCGTATCGCTGCCCGTCCTTTCGCCGACGCCACCCCCATCGACATCATCGACTCCCGCGCGACCAGCGTCGGCTTGGGTCTTATCGTGCAGGAAGCCGTTCGTCTCATTGCCCGGGGATTCGACCGAGAGCAAATCAACCGGGAGCTGCAGGATGCCGTCCGACGACTCCGTTTTTTTGTCAGTATGCCCTCCCTCAAACAGGTCATAAAGAGCGGTCGAGTTCCCAAGTTTAAGGGATGGCTGGGCGAATTGATCGGCGTCAAAGCCGTGCTCACCTTTGATGATGGTGGAAATGTGGTCGAGGCCGAAAAGGTTCTGGGATTAAAAGCGGTGCAGGAGAAAGTGCTGGAATTGACGACCATGTATGCCGTTCGCTTGAAAAATCCTCGTTTCGGCATCGCCCATGTGATGAATCGATCTTTGGCAGAGGCCTATCGTCAAACTCTATCTCAGCAATTCGCGACCGATGATATTTTCATTGTCGCCGCATCGCCCGCGCTGGGCGCGCATGTCGGTTTCGGCGCCTGCGGCATCGCTGTCCTGGGCGACCATGATTGAGGCGTTTTTTGCCTTTTATATGCGCTTTATGTTCATTATATTCCCCGTGATAAAGAAACCCATTTTGAAACATGAAAAATAAAGAGAAAAAGCCATGATATTTTTCGTATTGATGGTGGCGGTCGCTTATCTCGTCGGTTCCTTTCCCACGAGCATCATTGTCGGCAAGTTGTTGCGCGGAATTGATATCCGACAACACGGCAGCGGCAACGCCGGCGGCACCAATGTCTTCCGCGTGCTCGGCGCCGGTCCGGGTATTTTTGTGATGGCGTTTGATGTGTTCAAGGGATTTGCGGCAACTTTCTGGGCGTCTCAAATCGCCGCCGGCAAGCTGCCATTGGAAAGCGGGCTGCTGATGTTGACAGCCGGAATAGCCGCCATTGTCGGACACATCTGGACAGTGTTTGCCGGTTTTCGCGGAGGCAAAGGCGTGGGCACTGCAGCGGGGATGCTGCTGGCGCTTTTCCCCAAGGCGCTTTTGGTCTGTTTGGTTGTTTTTTTTATGATGCTCCTCGTCACCCGCATCGTATCGGTCAGCTCGATGACGGCGGCTGTCGCTTTGCCGATCACCCTTTCTGTATTCCGCTACGCGCTGCACTGGCCGGTCGCGACTTCTCTCTATATATTCAGTTTCTTCGCCGCCATCCTGATCATTTTTACTCATCGTTCAAACATTCAACGTCTGCTCAAAGGGACCGAAAACCGAATCGGGAAAAAAGCAGGCCGATAGTCTTGCCGAGCCCTGGCTCTTTTCTTTCCGTCACTGTTTGAATTTACCGCGGCTGCTCGACAAAGGTGATCAAGATGACCGATT
>RPQV01000594.1 GCA_003818595.1 Calditrichota bacterium | reverse complement strand
CGATGATATTGAATCTCTTCGTGGAATCCCCGGCGGAAGAATTTTAGGCGTTGATTACGGCCAGAAGCGAGTCGGCTTGGCCATGAGTGATCCATTTCAAATGATGGCATCAACCCTTCAAACCTGCAACGCTAAAGATCAACGAGAACTTCTTAAAGAGATTTGCTCGTTGATTCAGAGCCATTCGGTCATTGCCATTGTGATTGGTCGACCTCTGCATATGAGCGGCGAACGCGGTACGCTCGCTGCACAAGTCGAAGAATTTGCCGCAATCCTCTCCGATCAACAATCCAGTCCGGTGTTTTTCTGGGATGAACGTTGGACAACTGTCAGTGCTGAAAAATTATTGATCGAAACTGGAAAATCCCCATCTCGGCACCGAAATAAAATTGACCAAATTGCTGCCGCCTATCTGCTGCAAAGCTTTCTAGACAGACTCAATTATATTAAAAGAAATGAATAGGCAGCAGCACATCAGTGGCTGGATAGGAATGAGATTATTTAAAACTGAATACTTTTAAATGAAGAAAAACTTTTCTCTGGCACTTTTAACAGGGATATTGTTTGCCCTTTCGTTTCCACCATTCAAGACGGGATTCTTGGCGTATGGGGCGTTGGTCCCTTTGTTTTTGTTGATCATTGACAAAAGTGGAAAAGATGCTTGGCGTTGGGGATACATTTCCGGATTATTCATTGCCTGTACAACGGTTTTCTGGATTGGTTGGATTACTTTGCCTGGTTTGATTGGGGTTCTTCTGGTATGGCCGTTATACATCGCTTTTTTTGCCTGGTTGTTCTCACGATTTCATCTGGCTCTGAAAAATGTCGCCTTTGTGTTCGTTCCCTTTTTATGGACCGCGATTGAGTACTTTCAATCCGTCACCGAACTGGCTTTCCCTTGGGTTTATCTTGGTTATACGCAAAGCTATTATCTACCCCTCATACAGTTCGCGGAATTGACTTCGGTATATGGAGTCAGCTTTTGGGTTGTATTACTCAACACTTTGATCTTTCAAATTCTGCAGAATCGAAAAAAACATAGGAAGGCACTCCTCTGGGCAGCAATCGTTTTCCTCTGTTGGATCATTCCTTTCATTTACGGGACATATGTGATGAAGGCAAAGTACCAAGGGAGCGATACCGTACGAGTTACGCTGGTTCAAGCCAATCTGGATCCAAACGAAAAATGGAGTCCCAATCTCTATGACCGCAATTTTGGAATCTATGAAAATCTGACGGTGAATGAGTTCTCAAAGCAGCCTGATCTGGTGGTCTGGCCCGAAACTGCAATCACATTTTATTTGCGTTCCGAGGCAAAATATCAAAAGAGGATTCATGATCTTATTGACAGTAGTCGAGTCTCGCTGTTGACTGGGTCGCTTGATTATCAATATCTGGCTGACGGCAGCTATGTTTATTATAATGCAGCCTTTTTAATAGAACCACAGCAATCCGAATTCCAAAGTTATTCCAAAATGAAGCTCGTTCCATTTTCCGAAAGAGTTCCATATAATAAATTTATATTTTTCAAATTGATTAAAAAAGCCTTCTGGAATCTGGGATTGGGTGATTATGCCATTGGAGAAAAGATCAATATTTTTACCGCCTATCGCCGCGACACGGCTCTCCAAGAACGGCAGGCTGATATTCGTCCCTCAAAACCGGATTATAAAACCGCTGTCGCTATTTGTTACGAGTCGGTTTTCCCATCACATATTCAAAAATATGTCAACGAAGGTGCGAACTTTCTCGTCATAATAACAAATGACGCCTGGTTCGGTCCGACTTCGGCTCCTTTTCAGCATAATCAAATTGCTGTTTTCAGAGCGATTGAAACGAGAAAAGCCATCGCACGATGCGCTAATACTGGTATTTCATGCTTTATTGATAAATTCGGCCGGGTTGATCAAAGTACCCGTTTCTTTACTCAAAAAGTCATTACCGGCGATGTGCAGGTTAACGATGAATCAACATTTTTCTTAAGACATGGCCTGTGGTTCGTAAAATTAAACTATCTGATCTGCGGAATCGCTCTACTATACATTCTCACTATTTCCATAAAAAGATCATGACGAAATTCTGCCCATTACTGATCATCTTTCTATTATTGACCTCATTCAACAGGCTTTTCTCCACCGAAATCAACGACACAAGTGCCAATTTGCTTTTCACACGTGCGTTTGCTTTGGGTGGAGCATTTACCGGCGTTAAAGATGAAATCGAAAGTTCTTTATATAATCCTGCTGCCGCCAAGTCAATTGGTATTGGCGGCAATAACCTATTGTTTTATTTCAATCCTGTGAGCGCAGGTGTTGCTGCTGCCAATCTTTCCGAATTAAGCATCAACCGTGAGCGGGGTTACAAAGACCTGATTGCCATGCTTGGTCTAATTCTTCGATCTATTTCTGTTGCACCTGGTCCCTTCAAATTCTCATTCGTCCTGACTGAGGATCTCGACGGAAACCCTTATCGGCTTGACACGAATCAATACTTCACGACTGAGAAAATATTAGACTGGCACTACCATCTTGCTTCGGCGAGGATACAACTGGCAAGACAGGTTTCAATTGGCGCTTCTCTCTTTTTTTTTAATATGACTGAGACCGCCGGCGAAGATATTCGCTTGAAAACGCTGGTAGGGACAAATTACGGCATCTTGGTGTCACCTGCTGATCGATTTTCTGTCGGAATTTCATTTTTCAATATTCCGGCTGAAGCCGAAGAATCGATGTATCATCTTCATCAAATTCATCATCAATCCATAAATTTTGGCCTTGCTTATCAACCCTTTACAAACTTGCGCCTGGCTGTTGACTTTCGAAACCTCTCAGAAGAAGATGCAAACTCTGGTGGAGAGCTGCACGGGGGAATTGAGGTTGTACCGTTTTCCTTTTTAGCCCTTCGCAGCGGCTATTTTCATGATCATGCCTATCAAACCAACAATTTTACCGTTGGTCTGGGTATTGCTGATTTTAGGACGTATAAGCCTGTCACGGAGAGTTTGGTTTTTTCAAAAATATTGCTAAATTACGGTTTACAATTTCATGAAAAAGCTGATGATAACTATTTGTCTCATCAAATGACTTTATTAATCCGTTTATAGGAACTTTTCATACCCTAGACAGTTAGCTTTAATCAATGACTTCAACACCTATTATCATGCT
>RPQV01000593.1 GCA_003818595.1 Calditrichota bacterium | reverse complement strand
ACATTATCCTGAGATGTGGGGATTTGTGCAATTCTCCGATCCGATCGCGGACAAAGGTGCGGTTGATTTTGTTTATCATCCGCATGAGGATGCCAAGTGGGCGCTTCGACAGATTTACTATGAACAAAAATCCTTTTTCAGCAAAAATGGTGTTTATGCAGATGATATTTCGCAATTGGGAGTGGAAAATAATGCTCTACCAGGTTATCAGTGGCCGCCGAAAATCGAGTGCACCGCCAATTTATTCGAAGCCATTTTAACCTCTCGAGATCACCGCGAATCATGGCATATTTCTCAGGATGGCCGCGTGTGGCAAACCAAATCCGAATAGCAGGGGGCATTTTGAAGGTGATCGGCAGCTGGATGAGCATATGGGAGAATCGACATGAATAGATTTTCAACCGTTTATTATCTGATCTTGATGACAACCTTGTGCTTCAGTGCGTTCGACGCGCTGATGGCCGCGGATGGAAATGACCGAATTGAGTTCAAAGAGGGACTTTTGCTCGAGACGCCGCGGATCAGGGGAGCGGTACAGGCGACGGATGCGATCGAAAAGCAGTTTGTTCTCGGAACCTGGAGAGCGCCGCAATCCGGTGATCAGGTGATCGTCGGAGAAGAATCAGTCGTCTGGCAGCCGGTTTCTGTCGACGAGCAGGGCTGGTTTTCGAGCCAGACTCCCGGCCCCGGCTATTTATATTGCACCATTACTGCGGACAAGGAAAGGACAATGCTGCTGGAGCAAAGAGGCAGTGACTTTGTCTATGTGAACGGCGCGCTGCGGGCGGGAAATACCTATGGATATAAAGATGACTATGAAGATTGGGAACCCTATTTTGCGTTTTCGATTGTTCCGGTCAAGCTGATAAAAGGGGTGAATGAATTTCTGTTTTACAATACCCGCACTGGCCGATTGAAGGCCAACCTTTCGCAACCGGAATCGGTTGTTTTGCTCAATACGCTGGACAGCACCCTGCCGGACATGCTTGTTGGAGAACCAGTGGATACCTGGGGGGCCGTCGTCATTATCAATGCCGGCGACAAACCGATGACCACTCTAAAAATGGCTGCCCGCATTGGCGAAAATGCCCCGGTCATGACCGATATCCCCATCATCCAGGCGCAGACCGTGCGCAAAGTCGGGGTGCGGCTGCAGGCGGCATCGCCTACGACGACGGGCAAAACGGCTCTCACGCTCGAATTGCGCGATAATGATATCATCCGCCAATCCGCCATCGTCAATCTGACTGTTAAAAATCCGCATGAACCCCATAAACGAACCTTTATCAGCTCCATTGACGGCAGTGTGCAATATTACGCCATTAATCCGGCACAGGATGCGGATGATGACGCGCCCAAAGCGCTGGTCTTGTCAGTACACGGCGCCGCCGTTGAAGCCATCAATCAGGCCGCTTCCTATCAAGGTAAGACCTGGGCTCATATTGTCTCGCCCACCAATCGTCGTCCCTATGGATACAACTGGGAGGATTGGGGACGAAAGGACGGACTTGAAGTGCTGGACATTGCGCTGCAGTCTTATCCAATCGATCCGTCCCGAATTTATTTGACCGGCCATTCCATGGGCGGGCATGGAACCTGGCACCTGGGCAGCCTTTTTCCGGACCGGTTTGCCGTCCTCGGCCCGAGTGCGGGATGGCTCAGCTTTTGGTCCTATCGGGTGCGCGAGACGCCCGGCGAGAAAACGCCGATGCAGAACATGCTGATGCGGGCGACATCGCCGAGCCGGACGCTCGACATAGCTGAAAATTACCGGCAATTGGGCGTCTACATCATTCATGGGAGCGACGATGACAATGTGCGGGTCGATCAGTCGAGGACGATGGTCGAGCGGCTGACCTCATTTCATCGGGATTTTGTTTATCACGAAGAGCCGGGGCAGGGGCACTGGTGGGATTTATCCGATGAGCCGGGAACCGATTGTGTCGATTGGCCGCCTTTATTTGACTTTTTCGCTCGTCATGCGCGGCCGGGTCAGGAGAGAATCCGCCAAATCGATTTCATCGTGGCGCATCCGGGGATATCGGCGGTCAATCATTGGCTGACCGTTGAGGCGCAGGTTGAACAGCTGAAATTGAGTCGAGTTAAGATGCAACTGGATCCCGGTAAAAGCCGATTTATCGGCACGACTGAAAACATAGCCCGCATGTCATTCGATCTGACCGTGATGCCGGGTGACGGACTCATCAACCTGGACATGGATGGTCAAAAGATCGAGAATATTCCGCGGCCGGCGGATGCCGACAAATTATGGATTGCCAAATCTGCTGATCGCTGGCAAGTGGTGTCGGAACCCTCGCGGTCGCACAAGGGACCGCATCGATACGGCACGTTCAAAGAGGCGTTTTATCATCGATTCATGTTTGTCGTCGGGACGCACGGCAATGCACAGGAGAATCGCTGGGCACTCGAAAAGGCGCGATTCGATGCGGAACAGTTTTGGTACCAGGGTAACGGCTCTGTTGATGTGATTGCGGACGTTGATTTTGATCCGGTAGAGGAACCGGATCGCAATATCATTTTATATGGAAACGCCTCGAGCAACAGCGCCTGGAAGAGTCTGTTGGATGCAAGTCCGGTTGTGGTCAGTGCGGGAAAGATCGTCATTGGCGACAAAACCATCAGAGGGAAAGACCTGGCTTGTCTGTTCATTCGTCCCCGTCCCGGCAGCGACACGGCGTCAGTCGGCGTCGTCTCCGGCACCGGGCTCGTCGGCATGAGATTGACTGATCGAAGACCCTATTTGAGTCCGGGCTATGCCTATCCGGATCTTTTCGTCTTCACGCCGGAAATGCTGGATGGTCAGCAGGACAAAGGCTTGCTGGTCGCCGGGTTTTTTGGTCTGGATTGGAGGCTGGATTCCGGAGAGTTTGTTTGGAATTTGAATCGATAATTTTCAATGTTTATTTTGGATAAAGATCGAGATATTCGAAGAGCGATGAAGAATCCTCGCGGCAGTCAGGCATCGCCGGCAATTCGACGGCGCGGAGCGCCGAAGAAAGGATTCCCACGCGGAGCGTGGGAACCAGGGTAACAGACTGTGTGAAAACGCATCCTCTCGCGGTGGCTGAGCGGAGTCGAAGCCCGATTTTAATGAACTTAGCACCCTTCGACTTCGCTCAGGGTGCGGCTATTTGCTGTTTTCACACAGTCTGT
>RPQV01000592.1 GCA_003818595.1 Calditrichota bacterium | reverse complement strand
GATATCCGTGGCTTTTAATCCGATAAAGAGATCTGTGTTGCCGGTATAGTAATTGCCCAATTGTCCCCAAATTCGACCATGAATTTGATCACTGCCGTCTTTGGTCACGGCATTGACAATTCCGCTCATGGCGCGGCCGTACTCGGCATTAAAAGTTCCGGTGATGACCTCCAGGTCTTTGACGACATCATTTTCAATGGTGATGGTGGAACTCGTTCCGCTGAAAGACTCATTGACCGGAACACCATCAACCATATAGGATACTTCTCCCAATCGTCCGCCGCGAAAATGCCCTTCGACGACGCCGGCCTGCATTTGGATGACGTCGCTCAAATCCTGCAGCGGCAGCACATCGATTTGGTCCGAGGAGACATGGCGCACCGAGGAAGTCTGATCTTTTTTAAATGAGATGGCCGATGCCGTGACGGTCACCACTTCGCCTTCGATCACCTGAGGTGAAAGCTGAAAATTGAGCGTGGCGGTGGAATTGATGCTGATGACCACATCGGTGTATTGTACTGAGCCATATCCCATCATGTTGGATTTGACGGTATATTTTCCAGGGGGGATATTAATGATGAAAAAATCACCGTCGCCATCGGTCGCGGCGCCGTAGCGGGTGTCGACAATGGTTACATTGGCACCCGGCAATGGTTCGCGTGTCTCCTTGTCAATCACCTTGCCGGCGATTTTACCGGTGGTTGCCGCCCATAAAGGCGCGGAGACAAATGCCGTCACAACGAATAAAAGCAATGCGGTAACAAGAATCTTTTGTCTCACGATTCACTCTCCCTGTTTTGATGTGAGGATGGCGGATTGATGGCAATTATGAACAAATGGCATAATGACTTGATGGCGGATTGAATTCATGTGAGCGTTTTCGATAATCTTAATCGATTTCGTAAATCAATGATAGTTAATTTATCAGAAATTAGCTGAATGTCAAGTGCAAAATTCCGTCGGGGCAGCCCTTGTGGCTGCCCCGACTCAGATTTCTGCACTTTCGCTCTCTCGCCAGTATCTCACAATCACCCGCAGGTCAGTTTGGACTTGCAATGGTCGACCTGTTTTGTAAAGGCAGCTTGAATTGTGATGCAGCAGGGCGTCTCCTGCTCTTTTCTGCTCCGGCAGTCATGATGTTTTCTCTTTTTATGGAATGATCCAATGAAAAAGATCAGAGTACTACAGCTGGTTGAAGGATTCAACTTTGGCGGCGCGGAAACCAAACTCCTCGAGTTGGTGACGTTTATGGACCGAGCGCGCTTTGAAACCACTGTGGTCAGTCTGGGTTTGGGAAATGAAATCGAAGCGCTGTTCCGTCAATTGGACTGCCGAGTGCTCACCTTTCAACGGCAGAAACAGGTGGATTTTGCTCTGCTGCGCCGCGTCAAAGATTTCATCCGCACTGAAGAGATCGATATCGTCATGACGACGTTGTTTTATGCCGATGTCATCGGCGCCCTCGCCGGACATGCCGGAGGCGCGACCGGCGTGTTTTCATGGGAGACCATATCCTCGCCCAAATGGCTGGTTCCTCATCGGTATTGGGCATATCGTTACGCGATCCGCAAAGCCGACAAGGTTATTTCGGTTTCCCGGGCCACTGCGGATTGGCTGGTGAACCAACGGCACGTCCCGGCTGACAAGGTCATGATCATTCCCTATGGCGTCAATCTGAAGAAATTCAATCCTGTTCCCGCCTCTTTACGACGAAGAGATATTGGTTTGACGGATACTGATTTGGTATTCGGCCAAGTTTCACGTCTGACCGAGCAAAAAGGCCATCGCTATCTGATTGAAGCGGCGGCTCGCATTGTGCAGGTATTGCCGCAGGCAAAATTTGTCCTCGTGGGCGATGGCCCGTTGCGTGCAGCACTCGAAGATCAGGTTCGACGTCTGGGAGTCGAAAAACAGTTCCTTTTTCTTGGATTTCGCCAGGATGTCGCCGATCTTCTGCCTCTTTTTGATGTTTTTGTATTGCCTTCGCTGTACGAAGGCTTGCCGAATGTGGTGCTTGAAGCAATGGCCTGCGCGCTTCCGGTCATCGCCACACCCGCGGATGGGACAAAAGAAGCGGTGATTGACCAACAGACGGGATATCTGGTCCCCATCGGTGATGTCGATGCGTTGGCGGACAAGATGATCGCCGTCGGCAGCGATCTGCAGTTGCGTCGGATCCTGGGCAAGGCCGGCCGTGAGCGGGTGGAACGGGAATTTTCTTTAGAGGGACAGGTCAATCAATTTGAATCGCTATATTCCGAATATGCTTCGCGACGGGAGCGCCGATGAAGATATTGATGGTGCACAAGTTCTATTATATCGAAGGCGGCGCCGAACGTTATGTGTTCAATGTCAGCGATCTGCTGCGTCAAAAGGGCCACACAGTGATTCCCTTCGCCATGCAGGACGAACGAAATTTCCCTTCAGAGTACAGCCGATATTTTGCCGATCGATTTGGTCCGGATCAACTGTTTATGACGAGGAATCCATTAAAACGGATACAAATCGCACGGCGCGTGATTTATAATCGAGAAGCGCAGCGTAAATTGGATCAACTGATCAAGGAAACCAGGCCCGACATCGCACATGTTCATTCGGTCTATCACCACTTGTCGCCATCGGTACTGTCGACGCTCAAAGAGCATAACCTGCCGGTGATGATGACACTGCACGATTATAAAATAATCTGTCCCAACTATATATTAATGGACGGCAGCCGTCGCGTATGCGAAGCCTGTCGTGGCAAATCTTTCTGGAAAGCAACGGCCAAAAAATGCTTTCGTGATTCCTATGCGGCCAGCGCACTGGTCTCATTGGAAGCTTATGCGACCAAGTTCAACAAGAGTTATTCGAGTCATGTGGATCTCTTTATGTCGCCCAGCCGTTTTCTCGGCGATCGCGTCGCTGCTTATGGTTATCAACCGGTGCGTGTGCAACCCTATACCCTTGATTTGACCGAGTATCAGCCTGGCTATCAACCTGAGAACTATTTTCTCTTTATGGGACGCCTGACGCATGAAAAAGGGCTTCATTTTCTGATCGATGCCGCCCGGCAGATTCGAAATACCGAGCTTTATATTGTCGGAACCGGACCGCTGGCCAATGAACTGCGGGAGCGCATCAGCAGGGAGAAACTCGATCATGTGAAAATGATCGGATATAAATCGGGCACCGAGTT
>RPQV01000591.1 GCA_003818595.1 Calditrichota bacterium | reverse complement strand
TGGTTCGGCCACTGCTTTTCTCCGATCCAGTCCAAACATGCTGAAAACGGAGAAATGACGATCTGCCTTGGAAATTATTTTCTGCAGTTTATCGGCTTTTTCAAAATAGCTGAACAGGCGATGATCATTTTGCCAGTCTATCTTGGCAACTTCGCTAGATACAGAATAAACCTCCTGCAATTGAACCCGGCTGCGCACAAAACCCTGAATCAATCCAAGCGAAAATAAGCCCAGACCGAGAATCGACAACACCGCGGTAATCGCGCGAACGAGCCGAAGACTCTTGGCTCTTTTAGCGGTTTTAGAACCGAGATATTCATCCGGAAATACTACTTTGGTGAACAAATCCCGCAGAAAATAGCTTTTGGGTTGGGTCGGGGCAGAAATTTCTTCAACCGCGGCCAATGGCAATCCGACCTTTTCAGCAATCGCCTTGATAACACGGTCGATGGGCACGCCGACTTGGGTACCGCTGCTGAAATAAAAGCCGCGGAAAATTGGACTCTCCTGATAGGGATTGAATTGAAACAAGCGCTCAATAAAATGGCGAAGATTATCCTTCAATGAAGCCAACTCGATCGGAAAAACAAATACCTTTTGCCGAATTTCTCGCTTTAGCGGAGAGTTTAGCCTTTTCAAACGAAAGTCGGCAATGTTTTGGAGCATTTGTTCGAACTCGGCGTCAAATATGGAGCCCGGATTTGTTGTTTCGTATTGCCCCTTTTCAAAAGTGCAGCCGATGACTTGTTGCTGTTCGCTACGATCCAACTCGCCGAAAAATTCGATGAATCCCTGGATTAAATCGCTCTTGGTGAATACCAGATAAACGGGAAAACGAACCCCGAGCCGAAGAATCAACTCGTCAATTCGTTTTCTAATTCTATCGGCATGATCCAAGATTCGGTCAATAGAGGTATTGGCCAGATCGGTGATGCTGATGCCAACCAGGACGCCATTAATGGGTTGTTTACTGCGATATTTTTTTAATATTTCAAGGAAAGCTGTCCATTCCTCTTTATTTTCCTCATCTGCTACATATCGCCCGGCGGTATCCAGCAGAATAGCATAATTGGAAAAAAACCAATCGCAATTTCTTGTCCCGCCAACGCCTTTTACTTCTTTCTGCATTCCTGTATGGAATTCTAGATCGCCATTTATTATGGCCGTCGTTTTCCCACTTGCCGGTGGACCAATAAACATATACCACGGCAAAGCATACAGCGCAGTTTTCCCTTTTTGTTTACCCAAACTGGAGTTTTTGAGCAAATTGATCGCCTCTAAAAATCGAGCATTGAATTCATCATATTCATCGCGTTTTGACGCTCTCACTTTCAGCAGCTGCTGATCAGCCTGGCCTCTCATGGAATTCTCAATACCGGCTGCATTTTTACTGCTCTTTGCCGTCGAGACGAACAAGATGATGATCCACAAGATTAAAACCGGGATAACGCTCAAAAATATATACACCGAACTCAGGTGCAAAAGTTTACCGCCTAAAATCAGGATAATAATCAGGAAAAATAATCCTAATGAAACAAGAATGAGTTTATTTCGCAGCATATTTGACAACTTCATTCTAACCTCCACCAGAAACCATCAATCATTGATCAGAACCGCAATTATCTGTATCATTAGTCATTATATCAAATTGGCGATATTTTTTGCGATTCCATCAGCAGCGTTGTTAATCATCAAATTGAGTACTACATAAATCAACAATACCAATCCGCCGGCGACGGCAGCGATGACCCAAGCGGGGATCTCTTTCGCAACAATATCGATAATTTCTTCGCGGGGATAACCTTTGGGTGTGATTTGACTGGATGATTGATGCCCGCTGGATGACAATAGAGCATAGAGCTCATCAATGAGTATCCTCAGTTTGTCGGCGTCATGCAGCTGATATTTTCCTTTAAATCCCAAGACCAAACACATGTAATAGACCTGCAGGAGCTGTCGATTAATGACAAGATTCTGCTTCAAAGCATCTAATTTGGTAAAGAACTCTTCACCGGCATCATATCTTTGAAAAAGCAGAAATTGAAAGGGTGATGAACGCCATCGGTCGCGTTCGCTCCAATTGGAGGTGATGATGGTTTCATCCAAAAAAGCGACGAGTGCGAATTTCACCTGATTGATCTGTTCAGGATGAAAACCCTGATTGCCCGCATCAAGTTCGAATTTCATCAGCAGGCTCTGGATTCGACTCTTGAGAAAACTTTCATCCCCATACTGATCCGTCGATCGCAGATGAAGAATCAACATCAGCAATTCCTGGCAAATATTGAGGAGATTCGGTTCCCGAGTTTTAACTGCTTTAGGTTCTCGCATATAAATCCTTTGCGTCAAATTATTCTTTCTTTATCAGTGCAAGCTCAAACTTGGCCTCGGTCAGGTTCTGCGGAATCCGCATGGCGATAGTCTTGGATTCAATAATTTTTTTCCACAGAAACCCACTGGTATTCAGCTGAAAATAAGAGTTTTCTTTCGAGGCCGGCAGACCAAAAGGGACACGAGAGGCAAAAACAGCCTCGACGCCTCTAAGAGCGAACTCTTCCAAGTTATGCAATTCATCGATGGATGCTATTTTGACGATATTGGTCACCTGATGAATCAATTCAGTATCAGGAAGATTGCTGACGACCATCAGATAGACATTCCACAGTTGAAAGTCATAGGTTTCTTTGATTTCACCATGATAAAGGGTGTTTTCAACCTTTTTCAAGGGGATTGATATATAATTGCGCGTCGCACCAACGCCCTGAATCAATAGCCGGATTGTTTTTTCCAGCGGATTAAAAGTCTGCGTCAGCTTCTGATGGTCATAAGAAGGAATTTGATCAAAAAGATTTTCACCCAATGCTGAATAGGTATACAACTCGCCGATTAAGGAACATAATAACAGATATAATGATTCTGGATGCATCAAGGCGGATTGAGCATGTCTCAGCAAGGGTAAATAGTGATGAAGCACCTTTAATATTCCTAAATTAAAGGCGTCATTGGGAGTGAATGTTCTATCACCCGAAGAGGGGAGTTTTCGCGAGTGCCACAGCGAACTGCTTTTACCGACCAACATTTCCAAGATATTGGTCAACAGAATGGCCAATCGAGTCGAACTTGAGCAGTATACAGATGGGGGAATAAATTCATCTTTCAAAATATATTGGCCTTCTGGATTCC
>RPQV01000590.1 GCA_003818595.1 Calditrichota bacterium | reverse complement strand
CGAATTGGAAAATAGCATACGACACGCCGCTCTGCTGGCCGGCAGCGATAAACGCTCCCTGATTCAAATCAACGATTTGCCGGAAAATATTCTCATTTCCAGCCGGATTCAGCCGCTTTCGTTCAGGTCATTGGAGGAACAAATTCTTTCCAACTTGCGATCACTCAAGTTTTCTCATACAGCGATCACCCTGACCGCTAAAGCGCTGGGCGACAAAAATCGCAGTACAATTACCGAATATCTTAGAGGAATAGTTTTTCAAGCACTTGTTGAACATCACTACGACCTCGATGCAAGTGCAAAATACTTGGCTGCTACCGAAGAGCCTGAAGTCGTCGATAAAGTCAAGGCAAAAATTCGGGAATATACCGGTGCTCTTGTCGACATGGAAACGCTCAGCGTGGCGGCGTTTAAAGGATTGCCGAAAAAATATCATTCCTATTTGAATCACCTATTCGAGCGAATTAAAACCCAAGGACCTCCTTCGTAAGGATGACAACATGGCCGTACTGCTCTGTTCATCATGCTCCCATGTTTATTCATCTGACCAAGTCATTTGGCGTTGTGAATGCGGCGGCGTATTGAACCTTCACGATCTGCCGACTTTAAAAAAAGATCAACTCGACACCTCTGCCTACGGACTCTGGCGATATCGCTGCACATTCCCGCTAAAGAATAATTCTGAGGCAATTACTTTAGGTGAAATGCGCACTCCTCTAATTCCCTTTTCGATTGAAAAACGTACCATTCTTCTCAAATTGGACTATCTTTTCCCCTCCGGTTCATTCAAGGATAGAGGATCGAGCATCATGATCAGCAAAGTGAAAGAGCTGGGAATTGAACATGTCATTGAGGACTCGTCTGGTAACGCAGGTGCGTCGATTTCGGCCTATTGTGCCCGGGCAGGCATCAGCTGCGATATCTATATTCCCTCCACCACTTCTCCAGCTAAAATCAAACAGATTGAAGCCACCGGCGCTCAGTTGATACAAGTCCCATCCAGTCGCGAAGAAACCGCGAAAGCCGCGCTCAAAGCAGCATCGACTGCCTATTATGCAAGCCACGTCTGGAATCCCTATTTTTTTCAAGGCACCAAAACCTGTGCCTTTGAAATCGTTGAAACCCTGAATTGGTCAAGCCCGAAGAGGATTGTCGTGCCGGTCGGAAACGGTACCCTTTTATTGGGACTATTTTTGGGCTTCTCTGAACTTGTGAGTGCAGGCATCATTCCCCATTTGCCTAGACTTGTAGCAGTACAATCAGCTCATTGTTCACCGCTGGTTGATGCCTATGTTCAACACAGCCGTTCACCTATGATGATTCAAAAGCAGCCGACACTCGCGGAGGGTATCGCTGTTGCTGAACCTCTCCGGGGAAGTCAAATTCTCGCCGCCATTCACCGCTGCCGAGGTGAGATGATTCAAGTCTCCGAGTTGGAAATCAAGGAAGCATTCGAAGAATTGGCGGCTGAGGGTATTTATGTCGAACCTACCGCCGCTGTTGCTGTCGCCGGTTACCGAAAATTATGTCTCAAGGAACAAAGCAATGAATCGACGGTTATCATTCTCACCGGCCACGGCTTGAAATCAGTGACAATGTGAAACATTTTGGCCGAAAAGAAATATATAGAATATGCGACCTATAAGGAATTTACTATTAATAGTTGTACTTTTCGCATGGAATGGCTGCAGGAGCCCCATGAGTTCGCCGTGGGTTGAGGTGGACAAGGGTTTGTTTGTGGGAGAATTCAACGCTCCCGGAATGTTGATCGCCACCAAGCCGCGCATCACCATCATCAAAATTGATCCATCCTATTTTGATTTTCACTTGCTCAGCACCTCGGAAAAGAAACATGATCCGTTGACCACCGCCCAGTGGTGTCAAAAATACAATCTGTTGGGCGCCATTAATGCCGGCATGTACCAAATAGATCTCAAAACTCACGCCGGCTATATGAAAAATTTTAGTCATGTCAATAATCCATCATTGAATGCCTATCATTCGGTGCTGGCTTTTAATCCGATCGACGACTGCTTGGCCTCAATTCGTCTCTTCGATCTCGATGAAACGGAATGGAAAGAGATTTTCCAATCTTATCACACCGTCATTCAAAACCTCAGATTGATAAAGAATCCTGGTGAAAACCGCTGGGAACCACAATCCAAACGGTGGAACGAAGCAGCATTAGGCCAAGATACCGACGGCAATATTCTCTTTATTTACTCTGCTTCCTCTTTGACCATGCATCAGCTGAACTCTCTGTTACTCCAGTTGCCAATCAATCTAGGCAGCGCCCAACACCTTGAGGGAGGGCCTCCGGCGTCGCTCTATTTTTCCCATCAGGGAATCACTCTGCTCCGCAATGCTGCGATAAAAAATCAAGATTTGAGCACCGCTGCTAAAGAAGGAATACCCATTCCAAACGTAATCGGATTTACAAAAAGGTCTGCACAATGATCAAATTCTGTGGGAGGTGAATGGTGAGCAGCTCTGTATCAAGACGACAATTCCTCCATTCGATGGCTTCGACCGGCGCCTTGTTGACACTCTCATTGACAAATCTAAAGGCTGAACAACCGCCCAATATCCTGCTCATTTTTTGCGATGACCTGGGCTATGGTGATTTGGGAACTTTTGGTCACCCCACCATTCGTACGCCGATATTAGATCGAATGGCGGCAGAAGGACAAAAATGGACGAATTTCTACGCCGCCGATAGTGTGTGTACGCCCAGTCGCGCCGGATTACTCACCGGCCGACTGCCGATTCGCAGCGGCATGTGCAGCGATGTACGCAGAGTCCTTTTCCCAGATTCAGCAGGCGGATTGCCGGCGGATGAAATCACCATTGCGGAAATGCTGAAAACTGCAGGATATCGGACCGCTTGTATCGGTAAATGGCATCTGGGACATCTGCCGCAATACCTGCCACGTCAGCACGGATTCGATTATTACTTTGGCATTCCCTATAGTAATGACATGGACAAGGTACGCAATCTGTCGGTCGATGAGCAGATGGAACCAGAGCCGGCATTTTACAATGTTCCCCTCATACGCAATGAAGAGATCATCGAGCGTCCAACTGAACAGCACACCCTAACGCAACGATATACGCACGAAGCTGTTGAGTTCATCACAGAAAACAAAGCTCATCCATGGTTTGTTTATCTCGCTCACACCATGGT
>RPQV01000589.1 GCA_003818595.1 Calditrichota bacterium | reverse complement strand
CTGAAAAAGTTTACGCGGCTTACAAACGCGCCTTTGAACATAAAGGAGCGCCGACCGTCATCCTCGCGCGCACCATCAAGGGATATGGTCTGGGCGAAGCCGGCGAAGGCAAAAACATCACGCATCAACAAAAACAATTGAATGAACAGGAGTTACGGGAATTCCGCTCCCGTTTCGGCATTCCTATTTCTGATACAGAAATTGACGATATCCCGTTTTTTAAACCCGCCGAAAACAGCCCGGAAATGGAATACCTGCTGGAACGCCGTCGTCAGCTCGGCGGTTCGGTCCCGCAGCGCAGAAAAACCAGCGCCCTGGTCAATCTCAGCGACGCCTCGCTGTTTGAGGAATTTCTGCAGGGCACCGAGGATCGCGAAGTGTCCACAACCATGGTCTTTGTCCGCATTCTGACAAAACTGCTCAAAGACAAGGATATCGGCAAACTGATCGTTCCCATCGTGCCGGATGAGGCGCGCACCTTCGGCATGGAAGCACTATTTCGCCAAATCGGCATTTACGCTCATGCCGGGCAACTGTATGAACCGGTGGACAAGGAACAATTGCTCTATTACAAGGAAGCTCAAAATGGCCAAATATTAGAAGAGGGCATCACCGAAGCAGGCTCCATGTCTTCGTTCATCGCCGCCGGAACCGCCTATTCGACCCACGGCGTGAATATGATTCCTTTTTATATCTATTATTCCATGTTTGGACTGCAGCGCATCGGTGATTTGGTCTGGGCTGCCGGCGATATGCGCGCCCGCGGGTTCCTGCTCGGAGGCACTGCCGGCCGCACAACGCTGGCGGGAGAGGGACTTCAGCATCAGGACGGCCACAGCCATCTTCTGGCTTACCCCCTGCCCAACCTCAAGGCATACGATCCGGCTTTTGCCTACGAACTGGCGGTCATCATCGAAGACGGCATCAAGAGAATGTATCGGGACCAGGAAAACATTTTCTATTACATCACGGTCATGAATGAAAACTATATTCAGCCCGCAATGCCGGAGGGCAAAAACATTCGTGAAGGAATTCTCGGCGGCATCTATCGACTGAATCGCTCGGCCGTTAAAAATCCGCGCGCGCGCGTACAGTTGTTGGGCAGCGGCACCATCCTCAATCGAGTGCTGGATGCACAGCATCTGTTGGAGGAAAAATACAATATTGCCGCGGATGTGTGGAGCGTCACCAGCTACAAATCTCTCCATTACGATGCGGTGCAAACGGAGAGATGGAACATGCTGCACGCCGATGTCAAACCGAGGGTTCCATTCGTCAGCAAACAGCTCCACGGCGTCGAAGGTCCGATCATCGCGGCGTCGGATTACGTTCGCGCCCTGCCGGAATCCATCTCAAAATGGGCGCCGAACCCGTTGTTTTCACTCGGCACCGATGGGTTTGGCCGCAGCGACGGCCGCCGCCATTTGCGCGACTTTTTCGAAGTGGATCAGCGCTACATCGCCTTTGCTTCCCTGTACATGCTCTTCCGTCAAGGTATCATTGATGCCAAAGAACTCAAACAGTCTATGAAAACATTTGAGATCGACCCGGAAAAGGCCAATCCATTTCTTGCATAATTGGTAAAATGATTATTTAGCCTTTGGAATAGAGAGGAAACCAGATGATTTTTGAATGTAAAATCCCGGAGCTCGGCGAAAACGTCCAATCGGGCGTCGTCGCTTCAGTCATGGTTCAAGTCGGCGATTTTGTCGAAAAAGAACAACCTCTGGTGGAATTGGAAACCGAAAAAGCGGTGCTGGATGTGCCGGCGGAACAATCCGGAGTCATTAAACAAATTCAGATAAAAAACGGCGACACCGTCAAGGTGGGTCAGGTCATTGTCCTGATGGAAGAGGCAGAGGGAAAACGGCCTGATCATCAGGAGCGCCCCCAGCCGGAAATAAAACCGGTGGAAAAAGTCGCTGCGCCCATTGAAAAGCCGACAGTCAATAACGGGGTTCCTCAGGAAATCACCGTGCCCGATCTCGGTGAAAACATTGAAAAAGGCACCGTTGCCGATATCCTGGTGAAAATCGGCGATCAGGTGAACAAAGATCAGGGCATCATTGAACTCGAAACCGACAAAGCCGTCATCGAGGTGCCGTCGACCGCTCAGGGAACGGTGACGGAAATCCGTACGGCCAAAGGCGAGGTGATCAAGGTGGGTCAGGTCATACTCGTCCTCGCGGGCGACGCTCCGTCTCGACAAATATCGACGGCAGCCGTTGACATCTCCAAAAGCGAACCGCCAACCCCTTCGCCGGCTGTACTGGAATCGCAGACGCCCGCAATCACGCCGTCCGTAGCGCCGCCGCCGACGATCCCCATGCCGCAAACCGATTTGGGCAAAAAACCCGCAGCTGCTGCACCCTCGGTACGTCGGTTTGCACGCGAAATCGGCGTAGACATTCATCAGGTGCCCGGAAGTGGAATCGGGGGAAGAATTTCAATCGATGACGTTAAAGCATTTTCGCGGCAACTCCATTCCGGGAGCGTAACGCTGCGAGATGCCACAGCAGCATCCGCGGCTGCTGCGATCCTGCCCCTGCCGGATTTCAGTCGTTGGGGTCAGATCGAACGAGAACGCATGAATCCTGTTCGTGAAAAAACCGCCGATCACCTCCTGCGGGCATGGCAGCAAATCCCTCATGTCACCCAGTTCGACAAGGCGGATGTTACTGAACTGGAGAATTTGCGCAGACAATATGGCGGCAAAGTCGAGCAGGCCGGCGGCAAATTAACCATGACATCCATTATGCTCAAGGTTGTCGCCTCAGCGTTAAAGGTTTTTCCACAATTCAATGCGTCAGTGGACATGGCGGCCAAAGAGGTTATCCTTAAAAAGTACATTCATATCGGCGTCGCTGTCGACACACCCCGGGGTCTGCTGGTGCCGGTCATTCGCGATGCTGATCAAAAGAACCTCATCCAGATTTCGATCGAATTGACCGAGCTGTCGAAAAAAGCGCGCGAGCGCAAGCTGTCCCTGGATGATATGGCCGGCGGAAACTTTACCATCAGTAATCTCGGCGGCATCGGAGGCTCTTTTTTCACGCCGCTCATTAATGCCCCTGAAGTCGCAATTCTCGGCATCTCTCGAGCCGTCACTGAGCCGATCTATCGGGAGACCCAGTTTGAGCCGAGATTGATGTTGCCGTTATCATTGTCCTATGATCATCGATTGATCGACGGCGCCGACGG